>DATKZW010000340.1:0-5743 GCA_035527775.1 Sumerlaeia bacterium
GCTTGTGGGAGCCCGTCCAGTGGAGCAGAAGAAAGGAGCGGATCAAGGGATTGATGGCCGCCTCTACTTCCACGACGAGGCGAAAGGGAAGACCAAGCAGATCATCCTCTCGGTGAAGGCCGGCCACACGCTGCCCACCCACGTGCGCGACCTGCGCGGCGTCGTTGAGCGCGAGAACGCCGCTATCGGCGTCCTGATCGCCATGGAGGAGCCCAGCAAACAAATGGTCGCCGAAGCCGCCGAAGCGGGTTTCTACCGCTCGCCGATGGTCTGGCAAGGACGCCAGGACTTCCCGCGCCTTCAGATTCTCACCGTCGCCGACATTCTCGAAGGCAAACGCATCGACTACCCCGCCTTCGGACAGACCAACGTGACGTTCAAGAAAGCGCCGAAGGCGAAGGGAAAGAGGAGGAAACGCCCGGATTTTGTGGGGGGACTGCCCGACGACAAGGAGACTCAGAGCGGCTAAGAGCCTGTGGAATCCGTTCGCCGTCGGCCACGACCGCGAGCGCCTCTTGGTCCCGGCCCGGCAAACTCCACTGTCTGCCGACTTCCCCGGCGGCCGAGACCTCGAATAGTCTGTCCTGCTTGTCGTCAAAAGCCAGCATCTTCTGTCCGTCGCCAGTAGGGAAACAGTCGGCCCGGCCCCGAGGGCGCGTCGCAGACCACGCGCACGCCCGTGATGCTGTCCAGGCAGCGATCGAGGGCTCGCTCCTCCCTTTTCCTCTTCGCCAACCCCAAGGGCGTCCGCTTGACCCGACAGTGGAGATAACTCTCTGGATTCCTGAATCTTGGATACTTATTCTTCCGCAACTCCCGTTGCCGCCTTTCATGGGCAACCGCATTTCGCCTGGGATTGTAGGTCTGAAACAGGCGAAACCGCAAGCGCAATCCCGGCCGCTCTTGGCCGGCCGCTCTCGCGCCTTTCAAAGAAGCGCGCCGACCATCTCGTTTCGCGTTCCTTGACGAAGCGCACAAGCCATGCTAAAGCCGTCCTCGGGAGAGCGGCAGATGCGCACAACGCACGCGATCTATTCGGACGAGAAGATGGACCGCCTCTACCGCGGCGCCTTGCGCATCCTGCGCGAAACCGGTTTCTGGGTCGGCCACGACGGCCTCCTCGACCGTTTTGAGAAGCGCGGCATGACGGTCGACCGCCCGCGCAAGCGCATCTCCATTGCCGAAGGCCTGATTGGCGATCTTCTCGCGCCCTCTCCGAACAAAGGCAAAGAGAAAGAGGAGAACGCCCCGCCATTCCATCCTCCCGGCGACTGCGGCATCGGCGGCAGCTACCCCAAGTTTTACGACGCCGCGACCCGGACTTCCCATCCCGGCACAAGCGAGCGTCTGGCCGAAGTCGTGCGCACGTTTGGGTCGATGCCCGAGTTCACGTCCGCGGGCCGAGCACTCACGCTCAGCGACGTCCCGCAAGAGATCGAGCCCATCATCGCCACCGCGCTCGTCATCACGCGCAGCCCGAAGCCGTGCGCCGGCGAGGTGTACAAGGCCCACAACATCCCCTACCTGGTCGAACTCGGCGAGATCGCCACGGGCCGAGCCGGCTCGACCGACTATGTCGCGTCGTGCACGTTCGTCGTGCCGCCTTTGAGACTCACCCGGGATGAGGGAGACCTTATTGTCGAGAAAACCAAGCGCGGCGTTCCGGCCGTCGCGGGAACCATGCCGAGTTCCGGCGCCACCGCCCCCGTGACGCGCGAGGGGACGGTTGTGATCGAGCTCGCCGAGCTCATCATGATCTGGCTCTGCGCGCGACTGATCGATCCGGAAATCGCTCTCGGCGGCATCGTTGCCAGCTCCTCTTTCGACATGCGAACCGCCGCGTGTTGCTTTTCCTCGCCCGAGGCCGTCATCCAGGACTGCGCGACGATCCAGATCGCGCGGCGCTATTTCGGGATCGACGTTGCCATCGCCACCGGCTACGTCGACGCCAAAGTCCCCGGCATCCAGACGACCTACGAAAAACTCTTCAAGAGTTGGTGGGCGATGCACTTCGTCGGCGGCTGCGGCTTCGCGCCCGGTCTGCTCGGAGCGGGGCAGACCTTCTGCCCGGCGCAAGCCCTGCTGGACCGCGACATGTGGGCGACCGTCGAAGCCCTCTTCAAAACTCCGCCCGAGCCACCTGACGAGGTACCCTTCGGAGAGATCCATCGCGTCGCGACGGCGAACGAGACCTTTCTCGATGCCGACCACACGAGGGACCTGTTCCGAGCGGTCCTGCATTTCCCCCAGTTCCTGGACCGCACGGCTCGAGAGTCCGACGCCGCCGAAGCGGCGAAAGCCGACGGCCTCCTCGCCAGCGCCCAGGTGCGCTACGAGGAGGCCAAGCGCGCCGCCCCCGACTACCGGGCGCCCGAAGACGTGTGTCGCGCGGCGGAAAGGGTCGTCGAAAAGGCCAAGAAGGCGCTTCTGTGATCGCGGGCCGGCATGAGTTCCCCGCCGAGCCGCAATCCGCCTGGCCGACCAATGGCGCGGAGCATCGTTTCCGGACGTTCGCGATGCGCCGCTCAGTTTCGGCGGAGTGGCGCCAACACAAGGGAGAATCGCCATGCCATGCAACAAGCCGCGGGATGCAACCCGCTGCCCGTACGCGGTGGGACGCCGCAACTTCCTGATGACGATGGGGGCCTCGGCCCTCGCAGTGGAGACGGGGCTTCTCGAGTTCGCCTCATCGCTGTTCGCCGCTGAGACAAGGCCCGCCGGCAGGCCGGTGGTGAAGGTCGTGTTCATCCGACCGGAAAAGCCGTTCATCGTGTCGTGGCCCGGCGGCAATTGCGACACCAATGCGCAGCAGGCGCTGTTCACGAAAACCCTGAGAGACGCCGCCGAGGAGCTCGACGTCCAACTCGAGGTCCGCGACCAGCCCATGATGGAGAAGGGCGAGGTCGCCGCCTACGTCGACGCGCTCAAGCAATCGCCCCCGGACGGCCTCATTGTCGGCGCCATGTGTCTCAGCGGCTGGGACCCCGTCAACCAGATCGTCAACGACCGGGGCGACGTCCCAAGCATCATCTACAGCCACGTGAGCGGCTTCACGGCTCACCTCCAATGCGGACGCAACGCGCCGAGGACGTTCATGGGCGCCACACAAGACGTCGGCTGGCTGTCGTTCGCGCTGCGCATGCTCAGCGCTATATGGCAAATGAAGAACACCCGCATCCTGGTCGTCGCCGGCGCCGGTTCCAACGAGCAGACCTTCGGCCAGGTCGGCACGACGTTCCACTGGATCCCCAAGGCGCGCTTCCAAGAGGAATTCGCCAAGGTTCGGACGAGCAAGGAAGTGCGCGCCATTGCGAAGTACTATCGCAGGAACGCCAAGAAGATCGTCGAGCCGAGCGACTCCGACGTTCTCGAGGCGGCCAAGAACTACGTCGCGTGCCGGCGGCTCATGGAGGCCGAGCAGTGCCAGGGCATAGCAATAGACTGCCTGGGCTGGGAGAATCCCGTCTGCGTCGCTTTCTCTCGGCTGCTCGATGAGGGCATCGTGGCCGCCTGCGAGTGCGATCTCGACGCCGCCGCTTCCATGCTGCTCACGCACTTGTTGTTCGAGCGGCCCGGCTTCATACAGGACCCCTCGCCGAACACGATCAACAACACCCTCATCGGCGCCCATTGCACGTCGCCCACGAGGCTCGAAGGCTTCGACAAACCGTACCGGGCGCCCTTCTTGCTCAGGAACTACCACACGCGCACCGGCGTTTCGCCGCAGGTTCTGTGGCCCATCGGCGAGGACGTCACCATCATGAAATTCGAGGGTCCCGACAGAATCATCCTCGGAACGGGGCGCGTCGTGTCGAATATCGCGCAGCCGCCCAGCGGTTGCTGTCGCACCGCGGTTGAGATCTCGCTGGATGGTGTCGAGGACTCGCGCGACGCGAAGGGGTTCCATCAATTGTTCATTTGCGGGGACCTCGAGCGCCAGTTCAAGGCGTACTGCAAACTTGCCGGGATCAACGTCGTACACGTCTAGCAAAACGTCCCGGCGCAAAGGGCCGAGGCGCCGACTTTGGAGGGCGATCCATGATCGAGGTTTGCGTCCGCTCCGTCGCCGCGGGTCCGCGCAGCATGGATCGCGCGATCGCGATCCCCGCGGACGGGTCGCGGCTGCTGGTCGTCGCGGACGGCGCAGGCGGGTTTACTGGAAGCATCGAGGCCGCCGACATGGCCATTGCATTCTTCTCCGAACGAGCCGCCTGCCTGGTCCGGAGACCGGAACCCTCGACCTGGGCGGCAGCCCTGGCCGAACTGGACGGCCGAATTCTCAGCGAGCCCGCGGCCGGGGAGACGACTGGCGTCGTCGCATTCGTTTCAGAGGGCAACGTGGTCGGCGCGAGCGTTGGCGATTCCGGGGCCTGGCTAGTCGCCGACGCCGGGATCGACAACCTGACTCAGGGTCGGTGGAGAAAGCCCCTTCTGGGGTCCGGGAGCGCCCGTCCAATCCCCTTTGGCCCGACTCCTTTTCGGGGACGATTGATCGTCGCCTCCGACGGTCTCTTCAAGTACGTCAAACGTGAGCGGATTCGCGAACTCGCCCTCTCGGGCCACGTTGACGAAGCCGTGTCGGCCTTGGTCCAGGACGCCCGTCTGCCATCGGGCGGGTTGCACGACGACCTCGCCGTGATTCTGTGCGAGCAGGCAGCCGATGCCGTCTAACACATGGCCGGGGCCGACCAGGCGGGCGCCGCGTCGCCTGCCCGCACGGCATCGGCGGAAGGAGAGAAAATGCCACATCGACTTTTAGGCACGGAGAAACAGATCCTCGAGTGGTGTTACGCTTCGGGGAAGAAGTACGAAGATCCCTTTAACGATGTCGAACTCGACGTTGTCCTGAGACACGCGGACGGCGACTCCTGGCGGGCGCCTGCGTACTGGGCGGGAGAGCAGGAGTGGCGAGTGCGATTCGCCCCTCCCAAGCCGGGGCGCTACGAGGTTGCATCCATCTGTTCCGACGGCGCCAACACCGACCTTCATGGCCAGACAGCTGCGCTTGAGGCGAGTCCCTACGACGGGGGCAACGCGCTCCTGCTGCATGGGCCGTTGCGCGTCGCGGCGTCGAAGCGCGCGTTCGAGCATGCGGATGGGACCCCATTTTTCTGGCTTGGCGACACCTGGTGGATGGGGCTCTGCAAACGCTTGTCGTGGCCCGAGGATTTCCAACTGCTCGTCGCCGACCGCGTGGCCAAAGGCTTTACCGTGATCCAGATCGTGGCCGGTCTGTATCCCGACATGCCGGGGTTCGACGAACGGGGGGCCAACGAGGCCGGGTTCCCGTGGGAAAGCGATTATGCCCGCATCAACCCCGCCTACTTCGACATGGCCGACCTGCGCATCCGTTGGCTCGTTCGGTCGGGTCTGGTTCCCTGCATCGTCGGCGGCTGGGGATACTATCTGCCTCTGCTCGGCGTCCGCAAAATGAAGCAGCACTGGCGGCGCCTGATTGCCAGATGGGCGGCCTACCCGGTCGTCTGGTGCCTCGCCGGCGAGGCCGCGATGCCTTACTATCTGTCCGAGGACCACGAAGGGGACAAGAACAAGCAGATTGCCGGCTGGACCGAGATCGCCCGGTACGTCCGCCAAACGGACCCCTACGGTCGTCTAGTTACCGTCCATCCCACTCAGGTTGGGCGGGACCAGGTTGAAGACGACGCCTTACTGGATTTCGACATGCTGCAAACCGGTCATGGCGGGTACAACAGCGTCTCCAACACCGTGAGCGCCGTCGCCG
>DATKZW010000341.1:0-2849 GCA_035527775.1 Sumerlaeia bacterium
GGGGGGGGAGGGTGAGGAACCTGCCCTCTTAGCCAATCCTTCGCCGGGCCGGGGCAAGCCCGGCCCGGGGCGTTCCGTGGGCGTCCTCGCCGTAGCGGAGGCAAGATGCGGCCAGGAAAACTCCCAGCCTCGCTTTACAGGACTTTCTCCAGGAATTCTCGTCAACTTGAGATAGAGGGCTGAGAGCGGCGGAGTTGCGCGCTGGGCGATCTGGAAGAGTCGTTTTTCGCCGGAAAATTGGGGAAAGTCCGATCCAAAAGACCCTTGACGCGGCGTCGCAAATTGCATTACCGTACTAATGCAGTTGGGCAGTGAGACCCGCTGGGCGCTCCCCCTCGCCCGGAAGAGATCTTCGGAGGACAGGCGTGCGCATCCACATCTCGGCCAACGACGGCGTGCCGATCTACATGCAGATCGTGCAGCAGGTGAAGTACCTGGTGGCCTCGGGACGTCTCGCGCCGGGCGAGCAGCTGCCGCCGTTGCGCAAACTGGCCGAGCAACTCCTCGTGAATCCGAACACCGTCGCCCGAGCCTATCGCGAACTCGAGTCGGCGGGGTTCATCACGACGCGCCGCGGCGCGGGCGTTTACGTGGCCGACACGGATTCGCCCCTGACGGCGCGCGAGAAGAAACGCATCCTGAGCGAACGCGCCGACGGGCTTCTGACCGAGGCGCGCCAGCTCGGCGTCGATCTGGAAGCGGTGATCGAGATCCTGCGGCAGAGAAGCAAGAGGATTGAATGAGGGGTCAGGGATTAGGGGTCAGGGACCAGAGGTCAGGGGTCAGGGATCAGGAGTCAGGGATCAGGGACGGGGATTTGGGATTTCGAGATTCGGATTTCGGATTTCCCGCCGCGCGGGAGGAGGGGAGAGACCATGAGCGAGAACGGACACGTCGTTGAAATCGAAAACGTGACGCGGCGGTTCGGGTCGAAGACGGCGCTGGAGGACGTAACGCTGCGCGTGCAGCGGGGCGGCGTCTTCGGCTTGGTGGGCGAGAACGGCGCGGGCAAGACGACGCTGATCAAGCACGTTCTGGGCCTTTTCAGGGCCAAGACGGGGCGCGTGCGCGTCTTCGGAATGGACCCGGTGCGCGACCCGGCGGGCGTCCTCGTAAAGATCGGCTATCTGTCGGAGGACCGCGATCTTCCCGACTGGATGCGCGTCGGCGAGCTGATGCGCTACACGCAGGCGTTCTACCCGAATTGGGACGAAGCCTACGCCGAGGAACTGCGCGAGACCTTCCGCCTCGACGCGCGCGACAAGATCAAGAACCTCTCGCGCGGCCAGCGCGCCCAGGCGGGCCTCCTGGCCGCCCTCGCGCACCGACCCGACCTCCTCGTCCTTGACGAACCGTCCTCGGGACTCGACCCGGTGGTGCGCCGCGACATCCTCGGCGCCATCATCCGCACCGTCGCCGACGAGGGCCGCACGGTCCTCTTCTCCTCGCACCTCCTCGACGAGGTCGAGCGCGTTTCGGACGTGGCGGCCATGATCCACGAAGGCCGCATCGTCTTGTGCGCGCCGCTCGACGAGATCAAGGCGCGCCATCGCCGCCTAACGCTCCGCTTCGAGGAGCCCCAGACGCCCGCTCTCCCCGGTCTGCGCGGGCTCCTGTCCTCGACGGGCGAGGGACGGAACTGGACGGTCGTCTGCGACGGCGACCTCGACGAACTCAGACAAGGGGCGGCGTCTCTGGGCGGCCGCGTCGTCGAGGAAGAGGCCATGACGTTTGAGGAGATCTTCGTGGCGCGGGTGAAGGGGCAGTGCCCGTAGCGCCGGCGTCTTGCCGGCAGGTTCCGCCGGCGTCCCGCCGCCACAGGCGGCGCGTCAAGCCGTGGGGCGCGCCGAGGCGCGCGGTCCCGCCAAGGCGGGGTCTGGGACAAAGCGCGGTCAAGTCTGCGCACACCAAGGAAGGGCCAAGAGACATGCGTTCCATCGTACAGGCCATGGCATGGGAATTCTGGCGGAAGATGCAGGGCCGACTCATTCTGCATTTGGCGGTGATCGGGCTTGGCGCGGACCTCGTCCTTGCCGTGCTCGCCGTGCTTTGGGTTGCAGCCGGATTCTCCTGGAACCAGCGGCTCCTTCTAGATCTCACCAATGTCGTCCAATCCTTCCTTCCGAGCTTGCTCTGGTCGGAGATGATCCTGTTCTGCTACGCAGTGGTCCAATGCCAGTGCGAAGGAACGGCGGAGCGCCGGGGTTTCCCCCGACGGCTTTACCCTCTGCCGGCGCCGACCTGGGCGCTGGTGGCTCAGCGCATGTTGATCGCGTCGGCGGCCGTTGCGTTGGCTCACATCGCGATTTTCGCGCCGTTCAATTATCTGATCGGCGTGGAGGTCGTTCCGGTTTTGGCCCCGGCCCTTTTTCTCGCCGGGGCCGCGGCCATTGCGCAGGCCGTTGCGTGGTCGCTGACGGGTTTCCCGAGAATCCGAAGAGCCGCCCTCTTCGTGCCGGCGTTTGCTCTTCTCGCGCTGTGGCCCGACATACTCAGGGCCCAAGGCCGATTCGATCCAACAACCGGAACGTGGCTCTCGCCGCCCCTCGCTCAGTGGCTCCTGATAGCGGCGCTTACTCCCGTCGCCTATCTCGTGGCCCTCGCCGGCGTGGCGCGCGATCGGCGCGGCGGGAGCCTCGGAATGCCCGCCGCGCGGGAATGGATCGAGCGGGTCCGCGATCTCATGCCAAGTCGTTCGAAAGCCTTCGCATCGCCCGAAGGCGCCCAATTCTGGTACGAGTGGTGCCGGTGCGGCGGCTGGGGGTCCGTCGTCGGCCTAATTCTTGGCTCTCTCTTCTTGACGATGCTTCTCCTTGGAACCGAGGATGAGCCTGTTGCCTCCCGCATTC
>DATKZW010000342.1:0-2777 GCA_035527775.1 Sumerlaeia bacterium
TCAACAAAAACGGTAAGGGTTTCGGTCGTGCCGCTTGTCGTGAAGTGCGCGCGCACCTCGACAATCTCCATCGGGCCGATCAGAGTTGTGAAGGCGTGAGACGGACCAACAGACAAGGCGAGCGTCCCCGTGCTCGCGGTGTAACTGACAAACGTAGTATGGACGACATTGGCTATCGTCCCGGAAGTATATGCCGCGTCGGCGCTCCCGGCCAGCAGCAAGAGGCACAGCGCCGCGCAAATCGAAAGCGCCTTTTTCATGGTTCAATCCTCCTCAAAAAGAGGAGCGGGCGGGCAGCAAGCCCGCCGCGCTCTTAGTTCCCGCTTTGGTCACTGAGCAAAGACCAACGCCCGAGCCCCGTAACCGTACTTACTCCCGTACAAATCAGAACCAGGGCGTCGCCTTCGCCCTCGGTGATCGTCTTGTCTGCGCCAAGCGCCAGGGTGGTCCCGTTGTCGTCGAGCCGGAGCGTATTCGATCCCGCGCCCGTCACAAGGTAGACGATCTGACCCGTCTGCCCACCGGTAAGCGTCGCGCCGGTCTGGTTGGCATCGGTCGTCACGGTGATATGACTTTTGTCGTTGACTGGGATAGTAACCGTCGGCGACGTAAGGGCCACCGTCTGCGCCGGGTGTTGGAGTTCCGCCCCGATAACCCAGAGGAGTCCGCCGTTGCCCCGGTAGTTGCTGTTGGCCATCTGCGCGAACGCGATTCCTGCCAGGCCAAGCCCGACAAAGAGGCCCGCAAGGGCCAGTGTCTTTTTCATTTCTGCACCGCCTTTCGCCCGCCCTTCCGGGTGGCTGTTTCTCGTTTGCTGCCGGCCGTTTCAATCGGCTCGACATACCCGGCGCTGGCAAGCCGCGCCGCCTCCTCGTCCGGGACTTCGCCCACTTCGCCGGGGCCGTAAGAACCCCAAACCCCCGAAGAGATAGAAGTCAAGAATCGGACTCGCATGTTGCCCTCCCGTGGGGGCGGAGCCGTCAAGCCCCGCCCCCGGTTTGGTCCGCGCTACGATCCCATCGTCAGGACGCGCACCGCGTTCGTGTCGATCAGTTCCCCGTCCGTGCGGGCCGTGACTTTGAAGCCCACAAGATCAGAGACGGCGTACAGTTCGTCGAGCCGCTGGAGCGTCATGCCCACGCGGTCCGCGATGTAGTACGAGCCGACCCACCCGAAAAGGATGGCGTCGAGCGCCGCCGTTGCGGCCGGAGCGTTCGCCGACGTGTACACCGGGCGATTGAGAAGCCGATCCGGCTGGCCCGCCTGGAGGCCCGGCTGCCAGAGATACTGTTGGTTGCCGTCCTTCAGTTTGCGGATCAGCAGCGCCGTCGCGTCCGCCATGATCCAGGATGCGTCCCGGCGATAGGGGGACGTGATGCTATGGTAGAGTTCGAGCAACTCGTCCGCCGTAACAGCCGTCGCGCTGGCTGCGGTGACACCGGTCGTGGCCGCGGTGAAGATCCCGTTGGGCTGCGATGAGTTGTTGCCCGCGATGAAAGCGGTCTCTTCGAGAACCCCCATCGACTTGGCCGCCTGGCGACTGATCCAACCGGCGATGTCGAACATCGAATCGTTCAGGAGTTCCGGGGAAGCCTGGATGATTCGGCCGTACTTCATGGCCGAAAGCGTCTTCGTTCCCATCGTTTCCTTTGCGACCGCGATGGGTGAGTTTTCATCGTACCAGGCGGCAACGCCTTCCGTCCCCTCGGTAACGAGCGTCAGCGTCCCGCTCGTGGTCTGGATCACCGTCGCGAGTTGCCGCATGATGCTGGCCTCGTCGCGGAAGGAGATGTACTGGCCCCACCAGGTATCCGGGACAGAACTCCCGCCATCGCCCGCCGTGCCGATGGTCTGCGGGTCCGTGCTGGCCCGCAGTTCCTCCGCCGTGATGTGCTTGCGGACGTAGCGGTCAAAGTTCTTCTCATAGGCCGCCTGCCGGTTTTCCGGCTCGGAAGCGTCACCGGGGACAAGCGCCCCGGGCGGGAGCGCGGTGAATCCCTTCTGTTCGAGGTCGCGCGCGTTGGCGTCCTCGATCCGCTTGATGCGGCCCATCAGGGAATCCATCGCCGCGTTGCGCGCCTCATACTGTTCCATCTCCTCGGCGTTGAGGTCGCGGTTTTCCTTTTCTGCCTTGTCGAGCGCGGCCTTCTGTTCCTCCCAGATTTTGCCGCGTTCCGTATAAAGCGGTTTCACATCCATCGTCATATCCTCCTGAATTTCAATTCCGAAATCCTGCGGAGGAGCGGGACGGAGTGGAGCACTGGCCCCGGGTCCGTGTGTTTTCCTTCCTCAAGGTTCGGTTGGGTTTCGTCGGGCTGCGGGGCATTTCTGAAAGCCCGAGCCGCGACGGTTGAATCCTCATAGGCCGGGAAAGTCACCGGCGAAACATCATAGAGTTTGCAGCGAAGAACCTCACGCAGGCGGCCGCCGTCGTCGCCCCAGTTGCCGAACTTCTCGCCGCCGCCCCGGCCCTCCCCGTCGATGGAGAACTGGAAAGAGGATTGATCAATCCGGCCGCTGCGGATTTTGGCATGGTCGCTCATCGACTGGGAGTCGGTCGGATCGAGGACGGCGCGATAATGCAAGCCCTTGGTGTCTTCTGACAAAACAAGCGTTCCGTTTTTCGTTCGCGCGAGAACGTGGTTAGGGTCATGGTTCAAGAGACAACGGACATCTGACTTCGCTTTAAGCGTCCGCGTGAAAGCCCCGGACCGGATGACCTCGAACTGGCCCGGCCAGAGTTCCGTAACAGAATCGAAGACGGCGGCGTAACCCTC
>DATKZW010000343.1:0-3577 GCA_035527775.1 Sumerlaeia bacterium
CGTCTACTTTCGCCGTGATTTCTCTCCCCCCTGGAGTTCGGCGTTCTCTCGGCGCAGTTGCTCGATGAGCCGGTTATTTTCGGTCAACTCGCGCTCCTGCTGCGCGATGCGAACGTCGGGCGGCGTGGTGCGCCTCTGGTACTCTGCGCCGTCGAAAATGTCGCCGACTTCCTTCATCCGCTGGTCGAGGTAGGCGATCATCTCTGGATCGTCGGTGACGAAGCGACCGAAACCGTCTGCCTGCGGAGTGAAGTTGATCTGCTTGCCATCGAGCACCTTGGACATCCCGGCATCATCGAAGACGCGCTTCGGCGAAGTGGCCCAACAAGTGAAGGCCGCGGACTTGGAGTAAAAAGTACGGACTGCCTGCTGCTCTGAAGTCATGGGCTCCTTTCGAGGTCTGAAAATAGCCGCCGACGCCCAGGTCTCGATCCCGGCAAGGCCCCCCTAAGTTGCGGGCGCGCCGGCAGCGGAAGATTTGGTGGGAAGACTACTGTTACTGCATGTAGTCCGTAACGTTGTACAGCATGGCGTGGTTCTTTTCGAGCTTGATCTGGAACCCGCCCTCTGTGAGGATCTGGTCGCGCGCGCCGTCCTTGCCGTCCTTCACGACGTCCAGTTCGACGTGGGTGTCGCGGTTGATGCCATTGTTGTCGAGCCAGAGGTAGCTGATCTGGTCGAGGTCAATGGAGAAAGCGAGGCCGCCGAAACCGTTCTGACTGGCAACGCCGTCCTCGAGCATCCAGTCGAGGACGAGGCCCCAGATGCCATAGGCGGTTTCCACCTGGCGGATCATGACGCCGAAGTGGTCTTCGGCGGGCTTGACCACCAAGTGAGCAGAGGCCCAGGCGTTGATCGCACCCAAGATTTTGGGTGCGGCGAGCAGGATCTTCTTGCTCGGGCCATAGCGGAAGGCGAGACGCGCGAATTCGTCGAGTTTCTTCTGGGTGAAAACGCCGCCCGCATCCACGATGTTGGTGCTGATGATGGCGCGCAGCCCCTCTGTGGTGCGGATCGGGTTCGAGGAAGCGCCCCCGGTCAGAGCCTCGGAACGCCGGCCCCAGAGCAACGCGGAGTTCAGTTTCTCCTTGTGCTCGACGAGCTTGTACTTGTGCTCGAGCCGGCGGTCGCCCTGCGGCGCCCCGTAAGTCTCCGAAGCCATTGCCGTGCGGGAGAAGTCGGTGGTCGTCCGGAAGATCTGGGTATAGGTGATCTTCGGCACCCGGGCGCTGGTTTTCGCGGTCGGAAGTGCGCCGTTTTCCTCGTAGGCGTTCCCAACGAGGCGCAACGCGCCGTTAGCGGGGATGGTGTCGATGCCAGCGGTGCCCACGTCACGACCGACGGTGAGAACATCCCCGGCAACCACCGTCACCCGGACGAGTTCCGGCGGGAGGTAAGAGGAAACGACCTTGGGGACCACGAACATATCGCCGGGCACGAACAGAGTGCCGTCCGTGACGGTGACGGTCGTGGAGGCGGCGTTGTTGGCGACGGCAGAGGCGCTGTTCTGCGCCCAGCGCGGAATGTAGTCGCGCTCGAACCACTCGTAGCGCGCCGACTTCACGCTGTGCCGTTTCTTGAGTTTGTTGATGAGGGTGATGAGGGCCGCCTTGTCCGGTTCGATGTCGGCGATCTTGTCGTCAACCTGCCGGATCAGGGCAGTCTCGGTAATTGCTTGGCTGGTAACGCGGGTACCCTGATGGAGAGCCATGGGAGGTACCTCCTAACTTGTGGGATCAGAAGAGGCTACGAGTCGGAGTCTCACCCGGTAGAGAATTGAGTTCGTCGACGTAGTTCTTCGCGGTCTTGGAACTTCCAAGACCGGTTGCGCCGGACCCGGCGTTCAGACCCTGCCGAACGCGCGTCTGCGCGTCACGCTGCTTCGCGTTTTTCGCGGCATCGTCCAGAAGGGCCTTGACCTGGCCGGCCTTGATGTTTCCGCCCTGGAGCAACTGGTCGTGGATCTTCGCTGCTTCCAGGAACTTGGCGAAATAGGTCTTTTTGAGAGCCTTCGAGGGATCCTTGTCGGCAACCTGAATAAACCTGAGATTCGGGAACTTGGCGATGATCTGGTTGAAGGGCGTGTTGTCGTACTTCTGCCCCTCGAACTCGATGTCGTCGCCTTCCTGAACCTCGAACAGGGCGTCGATGGACTTGGAGAACTTCGGGATCTCCCTGATCTTGCCGATCGCGTAATCCCGAGCGTCTTCGTGAGAGCGCTCCTCGGCAACTTTGCGGAAATCGCCCAGATCGGTTTCCTTCATCCTTTCCAGGCGCTTTTCGAGCATGCTGACGATTTCGGGGATGAGGATGGCGTGCGCCCGCCGCACAAACAGGGCGGTGTCGACCTGATGCACGGTCCTGAAGTCGCCGTTGGCGTAGGCTTCATTCAGTTGGGTGTAAGCATCCTCCGGTTTCGTCCAGCCGTCTCCGATGTCTCCGAACCTCCGGGGCTGATCCTCGGCGGGAGTTTCCGTGGGTTTGGCGTCGGCGGCCGTCCGATCCTTGCCCTCGGATCCTTCCGCTCGGGTCTCCGGTTCCTTCAGAGATTTGTCGAATTCCGCCATGTAGTCGGGTTCTCGTTCGCCGCCTTTCTTCAGCGACGCGAGTTCCGATTTCTGTCTACGGATGAAGGATTCCTTGTCGGCGAGCCGTTTGGCGATCTTGCGTTGGTTCTGGTCGTTGAGGTCCAACCCCATCTCCTTCGCAAACTGCTCAATCAGCGCGTCAACGTCTTCCTCTCCTTCGCCGGCCTCTCCGCCCTCTTCGCCTGTGGCGTCGGCGGTGCTCTCTTCTCCGGCTTCAGGTTCTTCCGCCGTCTGGGTGGTCCCAGCGGCTTCATCCGCTCCTTCGGTTTGCGTCTCGGCACCGGTCCCGCCAGCGTTTCCTTCCGATTCCGCTCCGGGCCGGAATAGGTCGTCAACGCCGGGAGACACTGGGCCTCGTGCTGCTGTGGACATGAATCACCTCTTCAGGTGGGGGCTACCGCCAGGGTGGTCCCTGACGGCTTGGGCGCGTCTTTACGGCCGCTCGCTCTCGCCTCGGTAGACGCTTGCGAGCCGCCGGAAGGCGTGCGGCAAATCCTCAAACACTTGGATCGCGGCTTCCGTCATCGCCGCCTCGACCAATTTCTGCTGGCGAACGTACAGGCGCATGGTCTCGATCTTTTGCATCGTTTCAGCTTCCGAGATCGCGCGCAGCATCCGCTCGAAGTGGTGGTTCTTCATCAGTTCGTAGAGAAGGCTTTCGTTCTCGAAGTCGAACTGCGAAGAAACCGGCGCGGCGGGCGTCTCGGTTTTGGCGACGATCCACAGCGCTCGGATTAACTGGAGCCACTTCTTGACAAACTTTCTGGGACTCACTGGGGTCCTCCCGCCAGCGGGTTACGGCCCCTGGCCGCGGCCGACGCGCCTGCCTCAAGCAGGTTGGGACCGGGCGGCCCCGGCAGATTTACTCCAGGAGGGCGTCCCGGACCACCGCCTGGCGGCGGTGCTGGCGCTTGAAGGCCAGCCCGCTCCAGGATGGCCGCACGCTCCGTATCGCTCAGTTCCACGACCTTTGAAGACACCGTGAGGGT
>DATKZW010000344.1:0-2480 GCA_035527775.1 Sumerlaeia bacterium
GCACCGGCCTCGACGCGGAAATCGAACTGACCGGCCTCGATATGGCCGACTCGCAGGGAGACAAAGCCGTTGTGGACTACCTGCGCGAGATGGGGGCCGACGTCCGCATGGACAAGGCGACGGGGGCGTTGCGCCTGGCGCGGGCGGATCTGAGGGGCGTCGATCTCGATCTCAACGCCACGCCCGACGCGCTGCCCGCCATGGCCGTGGCGGGAGCGCTGGCCGAAGGGACGACGCGCCTCCTCAACGTCCCCCAGGCCCGGGTGAAGGAGACCGACCGGATCGCCGTCATGGCGCAGGAACTGGCGAAGATGGGGATCCAGACGGAGGAGATTCCCGACGGTCTCGTGATCGAGGGCGCGGGGGGCGCCATTCGCGGTTCGACCGAGCTCCACGGCCACGGCGACCATCGCATCGTCATGGCCCTGAGCCTGGCCGCCATGGCCGCCGCCGAGCCGAGCCGCATCGACACGGCCGAAGCCGTAGCCGTCACTTTCCCAACCTACGTCGAGTTGATGCGCGGGCTCGGCGCGCGCATGGAGACGTCGGAAACGGGGGAATGACCCGCTGATTGCGAGGACGCGCGACATGAAGACAATCGCGCCGCCTGCCAAAGCGCCGCATCCCCAGTTCTGCGGCAACGGACGCATCAGGATGGTCGAGAAGGACGTGCCCGAACCCGGGCCCGGCCAACTCCTGATCCAGTGTCGCGCGAACGCGCTCTGCGCGTCGGAGATGGGGGCTTACCGGAACGGCAGCTCCGTGACGCCCGGCCACGAAGCCGCGGGCGCCGTGGCCGCTCGAGGCCCCGCCACAACGACGCCCGTCGGGACCCCGGGCGTCGTCTTCCTCATGGATTTCTGCGGGGAATGCCGCAGCTGCCGCCTGGGCATGACAAACCAGTGTCTGAGCAAACGGGCCGACTACGGCTTTTCCCATGACGGCGGATATGGACCGTACGAGCTGGTGAACGAGAATGTGTTCTTCCCCGTGAGCGAGGAGATCCCTCTCGCCGAGGCGACGCTTCTGCTCGACGTCATGGGGACAGGCGGACACTCGATCCGACGAGCGCAACTCGTCCGCCGCGACATCGAGTCTCTGCTTGTCACAGGCGCAGGCCCCATCGGCCTCGGCGTCCTGGCAATGGCCAAACTCCTCCTGGGGGAAGCCGCGCCCGTCGTTATCACGGACGTTGTTCCCTACCGCCTGGAGCTGGCGGAGAAGCTCGGCGGGAGGCCCGTGAACATTGAGAAAGAGTCTCTGCGCGAAGGCTGCAAACGACACGGACTCGAGGCGGTCGACGCGGCCGTCGACTGTTCCGGACAGGGACCCGCTCTTCGCTCGGCCATGGACGTTCTTTCAAAACGGGGGGTGTTGGTCTGCGTGGGTCACGGCGCGGAGTTGCCGCTGACCGTGTCCCCGGACCTCATCGGACCCGAACGAGCGATTCTGGGGAGCGAGTATTTCCGCTACGACGAGCTTCCCGGGAACCTGGGCCTTCTCAAGAAGCACATGCGGCGCCTGAGCCAGATCATCACGCATCGGTTCCCGGTTTCCGAGATCGAGGAAGCCTTCGAAACCTTCATCCAACGCAACACGGGGAAAGTCATCGTCGAGCAATGAAAAACGCCAAAGTCAAGATCGCTCTCGTGGGGGCGGGCGGCTGGGGACGGCAACACGCCCGGATCTTCGCCCAGCGCCCCGACGTCGAGTTCTGCGCCATCGCGGGGAGAACGCCGGAAAGGACCAAGGCCCGAGCCGAGGAATTCGGGGTCCGCCACTACCTCGTCGTTGAGGAGATGTTGGATAAGGAGCGTCCGGACCTGGTCAGTTTGTGTCTGCCGAACAAAGGTCACTTCGAAGCGACGCTCGGGGTGATCCGGGCGGGGTATCCGTTGTTCGTCGAGAAACCTCTGGTGTTCAAGATCGAGGAAGCGAACGTCCTTCTCGACGAGGCCGCCAAACGGGGCCTTTTCTTTGGGATCAACTTCAACCACCGCTACGCCCGGCCGGTTCAGATGGCCTGCCGGGCCATCCAGGAGGGGCGACTGGGGCAGATGGTCTTCGCCACGTGGCGCTTCGGCGGCGAGGGAGGCAGCTGTCCGGAACACGAGAATCTCATCGAGACCCAGTGCCACGGTTTCGATATGCTGGAGTTCCTGTGCGGCCCCATCGAGTCCGTCATGGCCGAGATGACGGGCGGCGGGAGCAAGGTGAACAGCACGATGGTCCTCGCGCTGCGTTTCGCCAACGGCGCCGTGGGAAGCCTGGTGGGAAGCTACGATGCTTCCTACGCCTATTCGCGAACCCACCAAGTGGAAATCAACGGAACCGTTGGCCGCGTGCTGATCGACGACACGGTTGGGCGGTTCTCGTTTCAGGAAGCGGGCAATGAGACCGCCGAAGTCTGGGAGGCCGGGTACTTCAACGATTTCGACCGCGAGTTCCACGCCACCTTCGACAAGCATTTCGACGAGGTC
>DATKZW010000345.1:0-5585 GCA_035527775.1 Sumerlaeia bacterium
GATTGACTTCGCGACCTCGTGGCACGCCGGGACGGCGGCGGGACTCCTGCGCCGATATCTTTTCAAACACTGGTCGCTGATCGATCGCGTGACTCTCGTTCGCATCAAACGGGCTTACCTCCCCGATGCCCTGACCCTCGAAGACCGCGAGATTCTGCGCCGCGACCCCCTTTACCTGCGTCTTGGGCGAAGGCTCCGCAAAGGAATCTACCGTCCTCTGAAGAGGCGTCACCGCCGCCGGTTGTGGCGGAACATCCGCCGGTGGCTCGGCGGTTTTGACACCTGATTGCCGGGCAGGAGATTCGGCCAGATGGGCAACGGAAAGCGGCAAAGGCCCGCGGAACGT
The DNA here is from genome assembly GCA_035527775.1 of Sumerlaeia bacterium. GTDB lineage: Bacteria > Sumerlaeota > Sumerlaeia > UBA8349 > UBA8349 > DATKZW01. The sequence goes on from DATKZW010000345.1 coordinate 347, forward strand.
CCGAAAGTGCTGATTCACGTGGACTTGGACGGCCTGTGGGCGGTGAAGGAAGTCTACGGGTTGCCCGGCTCACGGACCCCGTCCGCCGCGTCCCCGGAGGGGCGCCCGGATCCCGTCTATAGTCTCGGCGCGGCGCGGTTCCTCGATCTGTTCAGGCAAGCGCAGGCGCCCGCCACGTTCTTCGTCGTCGGGCGGGATTGCGAGATCCCCGAGAAAGCCGCCCTCCTCCGCTGTCTGTCTGAACGGGGGCACGAGATCGCCAACCACTCCTACTCCCATCCCATCGGCTTGGGACGTCTGTCCGCCCAGACCATTGACCGGGAGATCGCCAAGGCGGGCGACGCCATCCAGCAGGCGGTCGGGCGGCGCCCGATCGGTTTCCGCGCGCCGGGCTTCGACGCGTCGCCCGCCGTTCTTCAGGCCGTCTCTCGAGCGGGCCTTGACTACGATGCGTCGCTCCTGCCGACCCGCGCCGGCCCTCTTCTGCGCGCGACCGCCCGGTTCGCAAAACATCCGTCGGAGCGAGGACCTTCCTCGATGGGCCATTATGGCGCCGGTCCGGTCTGGCGCGCGCCTCGCGAGCCGTACCGCTGCGACCCGGATCGGCCCTGGCGCTCGCTTGCCGGAGCGGGGCCCTTGCGGCCCTCCGTCTTGGAACTGCCTGTGGCCGTCACGCCCCGCCTGCGCTTGCCCGTCCACGCGAGCATCGCCATGGCCGTGGGGTGGGCTTGGGCGCGCCGAGCGCTTAACGCTGCGGTTCGGTCTTCCGAGACCGTAGTCTATCTTTTCCATGGTCTTGACTTAGTGGGGGGCGATGAGGTAAGAGGTCTGCCTGGGGGATTCGTTGGACGGCGGGTGTTTGGGCTTCCCTATCGGAGAAAACGGGACTTCGTCGAGAGAACCCTCCGTTTACTCCTGTCGGCGGGCGACGCGGTTCTCACGCGTTCTTTTGTCGAGAAAGCGCGGCAAGAGGCCGCCGAGCGATAGTCTTCGCGAGGAGGGAGTCGACCAGATTCGCGTTACGAGTGTTCCTCTCTAACCGCATCCCCCAGCATCCCGGCGGCGCGGGGAACGCAGGAGCGAAAAACGGGCGCGTTTTCCCCTTGACTTTCTCCATTGGCTTTGCGCGGAATGGATTCTCGCGGGCGTGTCTACGAAACCTGAAGGCCGCGCGGCGGATGTATGTCTCCCCTTGAAAGCCAAACACCCGGCCGGCTGCCATCAGTAAAGGACGGCAATCCCTTTTCAAGGAGATCCCCACACGATGATAAAAGTAATAACGCCACTTTTCTGCGCGCTAGTCGTTGCAGCGAGCCTCATGGGCGCCTCGGCGGCGGATCCCCTGTTCTCTGACTCCTTCTCCGGCGCCGCAAACCGACGGCCCGACGGATGGAGGTTCGACACGGCCGATGAAATGTTCTGGACGGTCCAGAACGGTTGGCTCGTCTCCGGCGATGGCAACGACATGGTGACCGTCGACGGTTTCTCCTTCGGCGTCATTGAGACGCCCGGCAGCGAGAGCTGGACCGACTACCGCATCGCCTGTCGATTCCGGATGAAGAACAGCAGCGGCCGGGTCGCCCTGGCGGGGCGCTGGATCGACCGGCGCAACCACTACCGCGCGACGGTGGACGTGCTGGAGGGCGCTCGGCGGGTCACGCTCACGAAGGCAGTCCGGGGCGTGAGAACGGATCTGCAATCCGTTCCCCTTGTGCCGGAGGCCGTCGGTTTGGCGCGAATTGAGAATGGCAGCGCCGACGCCCCGATTGATTTCGCCCTGGCTTTCAAGGGTTCCACGATTGTGGTGAGCTTGGCGGGCCAAGTCGTCGCCTTCGCAAAGGACGCTTCCTTGCCCAAAGGCACGGCCGGCGTTGGCCTGAGCCGCAACAACGTTGCCTTTCAGAACGTTGCCGTGACGACGGTAACCGAAGACCCCCTGGCCCCTTCGTCAATCTCGCCCGAGCGCCGAGCGAGCGTACCCGGCCAATACTACACCGTCCGGCTGCTCACGACGAGAGACGTTGCGGAAGCGCGAGGCACAGCCGCCTCCCTGCGCGACATGGGCTACTTCCCCAACCTCGAACAGGATGAAGAAGGACGCCACGCGGTCTCCATTGGCAGGTTTTCCTCGTTCGCTGAAGCAACGAAGATGCGGGTCGAAATGGTCAGCAACGACTTCGCGTTCGCCAAAGTGGTCGCCGTCGAGGCAAAGGCGGGCGAAGCGCCGCAGCCAGGAACGACGGCCCCTTCCCAAGCTGTAGACACAACGATTCCCCCGGGAATTCGCGCGAGACCTGACCTTCAGGTCCTCACGCCCTCGCAACGGCAGGAGCTCATCCGAATGCTCATCCAGCAGCGGGCCGCGCGGCTTCAGATCCAGACCTTCGACCAGCTCGCCGAGCTCACGCGCCAAGTGCAATCTCTGACGGAGGACCAGAAGAAAATCCTCATGAAGCTCAGCGAAGAGGAGGCCGATTCCGAGGAACGCAAGCGGAGCATTTCGCGCCTCGTGGCCTCCATCGATCGCGGCATCGAGCAAGGCGATTACGACGGCGCCTTAGCAGGGATCGCCGAGCTCGAGAAAATCGACCCCCTCTCACCCATCGCGGCCATGAAGAAGGAGGACGTCACGCACCTGAAAGACGGCACCTATCCCGGCTACGACGCCCAGATGAGTCGGCTTCAGAAGGATATCGCGTCCCTCAAGCAGCAAGCCATCGCCATGGAAGGCCAGCAGAGGCTGGACGAAGCGAAGCAAATCTGGGTCGGCATCATCGCCAAAGACCCCGACAACGAGGAGGCGCGGCAGAAAGTTGAGAGCCTGAACGCCCGCATCGACGCGATGCGCACCCAGACCGCCGCGGAGGCGAGACAGAAGGAACGCATGCTGCTTTTCACCGTCGTCGGTTCCGTGGGCGGAGTCCTGCTTGTCTTGCTTGCCTTGATCTACTTGCTTGGACGGCGACGGTACGCCCAGATGCTCCAGCAACTCCAAGACGAGGCGGTTGCTCCATTGCAGGAATTGCGGCAGAGGACCCGAGCCATCGCCGCCGGCGGCGGCGCGGCGGGACTGGCTCTTGACGGGGGTCGCGACCTTCTCGAGCAAGCCGATTCCTCCGACGCCGAGTTCATGATTCCCGAAGCCGGCGTCAGCGGCGCCGCCCCGCCCGAAGAGTCCTCTCCCTTCCGGCCTGCGGACTCGGCCCCGCCCGTCGAGGCTGCGCCCTCGCCATTCGCGCCGGCCGAGGAGAGTCCCCCAGGCGACGTCTTGGCGGAGTTTGGCGACCTGGAGGGGGAGGAAGAGGAGAGGCAACCCAGCTCGGTCCTTCCACTCGCCCCCTCGGACGCGGAGACGAGCATGGAAGACGCCGTTCTCTCGTTCGGCGACCTCGCGCCCGAATCCCTTTCCGAATTCCCGGCTGCCGGAAGCCGCGAGTCCGCTCCGGAGACGCCCGGATCTCCCGGCGGGGCCGCCGCTGATGAGATCGTTTTCTCCTTTGATGACAGCGTGCCGGGAACCTCGGCCGAGGAAACGTCGAGAGGGGAAGACACGACGACCTCTGCGCTGAGCGACCTCGATCTGGATCTGGATCTTGACCTTGGACCCTCCGCGTCAGGCGCCGATCAGGCCATCGGGGGCGGAGCCGGGGACGGGGAGACCCCGCTCAGTCCTCTCGATTTGGATTTGGATCTGCGGACCGAGGAGCAAAGCCCCCCGAAGGGCGTCGGCTCAAGCCCGTTGCTGGCCGAGACCGTTTCCCCGTTGGGGGGAAATGTATGTCTTTCTCAAGACTATAGCGTCGAAGCCGTAGGCGCCGCGCCTAAGGGGTGGACGGGAGGATCAGCCCCCAGCGCCACTCTCCGAGTGGTCGAGGATGACAAGAACCCCGGCGAGAAATGCCTCCGATTCCGCAAGCCCGCCGGAGAAGCCGCGACTTCGTTCGCCTGCCGGTTCCCGAACGCTTCCGGCCGGGTGACGGCCGAGTTCGACATCCGTTGCGACGAGAAGAACAAACACCTTCTTGGCCTCTACCTCGAGGAAGACGGAGATTTCCGCCGAGCAGTGCACACCGTCGTTCAGTGCACCGATCCCAGCAGCCCCGCTTACCTAAGAATATTCAATCAAGCCACGCCCTATGATCTGGGCAGCTGGAGACGCGTGCGCTACGAGATCGATCTGGAGGAAGGACTCGTCAACGGGTACATCGACGGCCAGCTGGTTGCGGGGAACGTCAGGATGGGCGCCAAGGCCTCGAACCTGAACACCGTCTCCATTCGGGACAACACGGAGTCAACGGGCGCCCTGTACCTGAAGAACTTGTCGGTCCGTGAAGGGTAAGGCCGCGCCTTCCGCGCCGCGCCGGCCTGGCCAGGCTTGGCACGGCCCTCGGACTTGTTTGAACTCACCCGGGAATTGAAGCGCCGCCCCCAAACCGGTTTGGGGGTGTCGTTTTCTCCCCGAGGTCTCCTCGCAATGCCCCTCCCCATCGACCAGCTTGCGGCCATGGGACTCTCGCAGCGGGCCGTGGACGCCTGGCGGTCCCGCGGCGTCAGGTTCCTGCTCCCCGTTCAGGAGCAAGCGCTGGCCGAACATGGGTTCCTTCACGGAAAAAACCTGCTGGTCTTCGCCCCCACCTCTTCGGGCAAGACTCTCATTGCCGAGATGGCGGCCTTAAGGCGCCTCGAGCAGAACCGCCGGGCAATCTACTTGACGCCGACAAAGGCCCTCGCCGAGGAAAAATTCCGCGCCTTCCAGTCCCTCTATGGAGCCATGGGGTACCGCGTTGCCGTGGCGACCCGCGAGCGCCCCGCCACGGACGGCGTGGTCTTCGGAGGCCGCTACGACCTCCTCGTGGCGGTCTACGAAAAGATGAAGGCCTACCTGGTTGCCCGACCCGAGCTGCTCGGCGGCGTGGCCCTCGTGATCGCCGACGAGATACAGACCTTGGGCGAACCGGGCCGCGGGGCCATGATCGACCTTCTCCTGACGAAGATCAGCCGTTCCCCCTATCCGACGCAGTTGATCGGCCTTTCCGCGGTTCTTGGCGAGGACGCCGCCCGCCTGGCATCCTGGCTTGGGTGCGATCTCATGATCTCCCGCGAACGCCCCCTCGAGCTGCGCGAGGGCGTCTTCGACCTCTCACGCAACGCCTTCTTCTATGAATGCTTCAACACGGGGCAAGAGGGTCAGGAACGGCTCGGGGAGGATGCGCTCCAGATCCCCGCGCTCAGCGATGAG
>DATKZW010000346.1:0-2679 GCA_035527775.1 Sumerlaeia bacterium
AAGGCTGATTGCCCAACACAAGAAACAGCGGGAGGAGTACGAGGAGTGCCTTGAAGGGAAAATACTGTCTTCTCTGGCACAGATTTTCGGGGCGAACCACGTGGCAGCCAACGTGAACGTGGATTTCGATTTCACCGAAAAGGAAGAAACCGCACTCACATACCACCCGGAACACGTGGTTCTGGCCGAAGCGCAGCGGCTCGACGGCGCGGGCGCGGCGCCCCGCTTTGTTGAGGGCGTCATCGGGGCGACGAGACAAGTGGGGGAGACGAAGGGGGACGTGGTCACAACGACGGGCGCGGACCAGGAGTGGCAGACCGAGCGGATTCTGAACTATAACGTTGGCAAAACCGAAGCGAAAACAGTCCACGCCCCCTACCTCATCAACCGAATCACGGCCGCGGTCTTTCTGGACGATCTCCCGGCCAGGCCGGAGTTGGACGCCGACGACAAGCCGGTCGCGGACAAGGACGGCAATGTCGTCACGAGCCGGAAGGCCCCCGACAAACAGCAGCTGAAAGCCCTGGAGGAGAGCGTCCGACGGATCATCGGCTACAATGAAGACCGGCCCGGCGGAGTGTCCGACGAAGTGATGGTCGTCCACATGCCCTTTACGCCCCCTATCGGGATCACGGCCGATGAGACCGTCGAACGGATTCAACGCCAGGAGCTCACCATCATGCTTGTCAAATGGGCTGTGTTGGCTCTCCTAGCCCTCATGATCTTGATCTTTATCGCGCGGCCGCTGGTGCGGATCGTCGCGCCCCGACCAGCGCCGCCGGCGCTGGAAGGGCCGGCGAGGCGGGCGGCTCTGGAGGCCGCGGCAGCGGACAGAGCCCTCTTGGAGGCCGCGCCGGCGGCGGCGGAGCTGCCGGCCGCCAAACGGGAACGCGAGGAAGCCCTTCCACCGCCTCCTTCGATGGAGGAGACCCCCGGTCTCCTCCGGGCCAGGCAGGAGGAACTGGACGGTGAGATCCTCGAATTGGCCCGGGCGAACCCCAAAAAGGTGCCGCTGATCCTGCGGTCTTGGATGGAATCCTAGGGGAAAGGACGACGAATCGACATGGCCGCCGAATACCGTCTCTCCGGAACCGAGAAAGTCGCCGTTCTCCTGCTAACGATGCGCGAGGAAGTGGCGCAGGAGATCATGCAGATGCTGCCTCACAACATGCTGCAGCGTGTCACGAAATACGCCAGCATGCTTCGCGACGTGCCCGGCGATGCGGTCGTTAAGATCAAGGAAGAATTCTGCCAGCTGATGCGCAATGCGAACGCCTTGTCTCTGGGCAACACGCGGGAAGTGATGCGCGATCTCCTCAGCGGCTTCATGAGCGAGGAGGACGTGGAGAAACTGACGCTCGATCTGGATGAAGAGTCCGACTTGGCGGACGGACTCGACGCCTTGAAGTGGATGGCGGCCGATACGATATCGTCTTTCCTGCGCAACGAGCATCCCCAGACCATCGCCCTCGTGCTGGCTCACCTCGAGCCCGCTCAGGCCGCTCAAGTCCTCACGCGCCTGCGGCCCAGCATTCAGCCCGAGGTCGTCCAGCGTCTCTCGACTCTGGACCGGGTTGGCCCGAAAGTCCTCCAGGACTTGAATCAGGTTCTGAAAGAGGAGCTGATCTCGTCCGCCTCAACGTCTACCGAGACGCTTGGCGGCCCACAGGCCGCCGCCGAGATCATGAACAACATCGACAAGAACACCGAAACCACGATCTTCGAATCCCTGGAGGAGGTCAATCCCTCCCTCGTCGAGGAGATCCGCGAACTGATGTTCACGTTCGAGGATCTGGTGGCCGTGGACAATCGCGGCATGCAGGAACTGACCAAAATGATCAGCAACGAGCAGTTGGTGCTCGCGTTGAAGACCGCCACGGATGAGATCAAAGGGAAGTTCTTCTCCAACATCTCCACGCGCGCGGCGGACATGATCAAGGAAGAACTGAGCGTGATGGGGCCGGTCAGACTGAGCGACGTCGAGGCGGCCCAGCAAGAGATCGTCAAGGTGGCCCGTCGCCTCGAGGAGGAAGGCAAGATCGTGCTCGCCGGCAAGGGAGGCGCCGAGTCTCTTGTCTAAGATTCTGGGCCTATTCTCTCGTCGGGCGGATCGCGAATCCCGGGTCGAGGGCTTCCGGGGGTTCCAGGTCAACCGGTTCTCCAGCGAGGGATCTCTCGTCGGGGACGCGGTGGAGCATGTTTTTGGACCGGAAGGTTCCCCTCCCCTTGGGGAGAGAGAGGGAGCGGGTCTGACGGAAAAGGAGGAGGACAAACGGTTCAAGCGCGAAGCCGAGAGGATGCGCGAGGAAGCGCAAGCGGGTCTCAAGGAGGCCAAGGAGACTCTGGCTCAAGCGCGCGAACGCGCGAAAGTGGTCTCAGAGGACGCCCGCAAGAGTGCCGAAGCGATGGTCGAGGACGCCAGGCGGCGAACCGAGCAGATCGAGGCGCAAGCGTACCAGGCCGGGTTCGAGCAAGGGGAGGAGGCGGGCCGCGCGCTCAGTAAGCAGAAGACGGAATCCGTGATCCGCAGCCTGAGGCAGGTCGTCGAAGAGGCGGCGGCTCAGCGCTCGGAACTCTTGAGTCAAAGCGAAGAGGATCTCGTCAAGCTGGCCTTCCTGATCTCTCTGCAAGTCCTTCAGCGCGAGATCCGCCAGGATCCCTCCGTTGTTCTCGACGTGA
>DATKZW010000347.1:0-9268 GCA_035527775.1 Sumerlaeia bacterium
CATCACGCAGGACCATTCCGTGTGGGCCGACGCAAAGCTGATCGCGAAAGACGGAACGGAGACCTACCTGAGCGATCTGAAACCCGTTTCGGCCCGCGCGGGGTGGAACACGCTGCTGCGCGACTGCGACTACTCCAACCAGCCCCTTCGTATCGCGGGCAAGGAGTTTAAGAAGGGACTTTTCGCCCACGCCCACAGCGTGCTCTGCTACCGGCTCCATAGGAGATACGCGCGCTTCGAGGCGTGGGTTGGCGTCAACGACACGGCGGGAGATCCCGCCAGCGTGCAGTTCAAGGCGCTCGATCGTCACGACCCCGCGCCGGATCTCTGGGACGCTGCCAAGCGGGATTTCCCCTTCGAGATGCAACAAATGGAGCGCGACTCGGGCGGCGCTCACCTGGCCTGGTTCCGCGACGTGGGCGGCGTCAAACAGGAGGAGAAGATGATCGCCGACGCCGTGGAAGAGATCGGCGACGCAGCCAACGACCTGCGGAAAGACCTCGGGGCTTTGGGTCGGGATCGGGCGTCCGCCGAGGATCCGCGGTGGCTTGCCCTCTACGCCCAGGCGGCTGAAGTTCGCCAACGCTTCCGCACGGCGCGCGCTCACCTCAAACCGATCGACCTCCCGGCTTTGCGGCGGGCTATCTGGGACCTGGCGAAGACTTATCCGGATCGGTACACCAAAGCGAAAGAGTACCTTGCCCGCGCCGACGCGTGCGAAAAGCAGCTGCCTGGCCTCGAGCAAGCGCTGGCGCGCGGCGACGAATCCACCCTCAAGAAAGTGGAGGCGATCCTGGAGTTCCAGAGGGAAGTCCTTCTCGCCAACCCCTTGCTGGATTTCGATCGGCTTCTTCTGGTCAAGCGGGGGGAGGCGATGCTCGGTTTGCCGGCGAATTGGCAAGGCAACTGCGCCCTGGCGCGAACCGGGTACGACAACGAGATCGCCGTTCTGTCTCCCGTCCGGCCCAATGGGAAGCTGACGACCCTTTTCAGACCGGAGAACACCGAGTTCGTCGGCGACGTCGATCTGGAGTTCGACGCCGAGAGGATGCTTTTCTCGATGCCGGGCGGCCACGGTCGGTGGCAGATCTGGCAAGTCCAGGCGGACGGGAGCGGCTTGCGGCAGGTTACGCCGGGTACCTACCCCGACGTGGATGATTACGATGCGTGCTACCTCCCCGATGGCCGGATCATCTTCGCGTCCACGCGATGTTTCGCGGGCGTCCCGTGCGTCGGGGGCGGGAACACCGTGGCCAACCTGTGCATCATGGATTCCGACGGGCGGAATGTCCGCCAGCTCTGTTTCGATCAGGACCACAATTGGTCCCCTGCGATCCTGAACAACGGCCGCGTGCTTTACTCTCGGTGGGAGTACTCCGACACACCCCACTATTTCAGCCGGCTCCTGTTCCACATGAACCCCGACGGCACCGGGCAGTCGGCCTATTACGGCAGCAACTCCTACTGGCCGAACTCGATCTTCTACGCCCGCGCAATCCCGAACCATCCCACGGAGGTGGTCGCCGTCATCTCAGGCCATCACGGTGTGCCTCGCATGGGCGAGCTGGTCCTCTTCGATCCGGCGAAAGGCCGTTTCGAGGCGGACGGCGTGGTGCAGCGCATTCCGGGCTACGGCAAGAAAGTCGAGCCGGTTATCGCCGACGCCCTGGTCGACGGTTCCTGGCCGAAATTCCTCCACCCCTACCCGCTCAGCGACAAGTACTTCCTTGTGTCCTGTCAGCCGACGGCCGGCGAGCCGTGGGGCATTTACCTCGTTGACGTCTTCGACAACATGCTGCCGATTCTGGAGATTCCCGGCTACGCGTTCCTTGAGCCCGTTCCCTTCCGCAAGACTCCCAGGCCGCCGGTTGTGCCGGACAAGATTCAGCCCGGCAGTCGGGAAGCGACCGTCTATCTGGCCGACATCTACGCGGGCGGGGGGCTCGACGGGATTCCGCGCGGGACGGTGAAGAATCTGCGAATCTACGAGTTCCACTACGGTTACCCGAGCATGGGCGGACACATAAACGTGGGCGTCGAGGGCGCTTGGGACGTGCATCGCATCGTAGGGACGGTTCCGGTGCTTGAGGATGGGTCGGCGAATTTCAAAGCGCCGGCCAATACGCCGCTGGCGGTACAACCCCTGGACTCGGAAGGCCGGGCGCTCCAGATGATGCGCAGTTGGTTCACGGCCATGCCGGGCGAGGTCCTTTCCTGCGTTGGCTGTCACGAGCAGCAGAACGCGACGCCCCCGGTGAAGAGCGCTCTTGCCACACGGCGTCCTCCCTCCGAGATCGCGCCGTGGCGCGGGCCGACTCGGGGGTTCAGTTTCAAGCGCGAGGTGCAGCCCGTCCTGGACAAGTATTGCGTCGGCTGCCACAACGACGGCGACAAAGCGAAGGCCGGGAACCTCCTTGATTTCACGGCGAAAGCGGAGAACGGATGGGGCAACTTCACCCCTTCGTATCTCGCCCTGCACCCTTACGTTCGGCGGCCCGGCCCGGAAAGCGACTACCACATGCAGCAGCCCATGGAGTTTCACGCCAGCACGAGCGAGTTGATCCAGATGCTCGAGAAAGGCCACCACGGCGTCGAACTCGACAATGAGGCTTGGGATCGCCTGGCGACGTGGATCGATCTGAACGTGCCGGACCACGGCACGTGGAGCGAGCACCGCGCGATTGCGGCGGATTTCCGTCAGCGCCGCCTCGAAATGCGGACGCTCTGCGCGGACCGACCGGAGGACCCGGAGGCGATTCCCGATCTCAAGAGAGAACCGGTCGAGTTCGTCAGCCCGAAACCCGAGGTCCGGGCCAAGGTCATAAAAGCGGTCTGCGCCACTTGGCCCTTCGACGGGGCGGAGGCCCAGCGTCGTCAGAGCGCCGCCGGAGGCCGGACCCGATGGACCGTTGACCTTGGCGAGGGGGTCGCCATGGAATTCGCGCTGATTCCCGCCGGGGAGTTCATCATGGGAAGCAGCGACGGCGCCTTGGATGAAGCGCCCGCAACCCTTGTCAAGGTTGAGAAGCCCTTCTGGATGGGCGTCACGGAGGTGACGGCCACTCAGTTCCGCCGATTCGATCCAAGCCACAACAACGGGTTCTTCGACCAGCAGCATAAGGATCACAACGCGCCCGGGTACCCGGCTGACGGCTCGAATCGCCCCGTGATCCGGATCTCGTGGAACGGGGCGCGGGCCTTCTCCGACTACCTGTCGGAGAAGACGGGACGCAAGTTCCAGCTGCCGACCGAGGCGCAATGGGAGTGGGCCTGCCGAGCCGGCGCCGCGACGCCCTTCCACTACGGCGATCTGGACGCCGACTTCTCCTCCTATGCGAATCTCGCCGACTACTCGACGCGCCTCCTCGCGGTCAACGGCGTCAATCCGCAGCCGATCCCGAACCCGAGTCCCTACTTCGCTTTCCTTCCCAAGGACGAGCGGTTCAACGACGGCGCCTTCGTCATGACCGACGCCGGCCGCTACACGCCCAACGCGTGGGGCTTGAGAGACATGCACGGCAACGTCTGCGAGTGGACGCGGTCCTCCTATCGACCGTATCCTTACGCCGAGAACGACGGGAGAAACGATCCGTCGCCGGACGAAGACAAGGTCGTGCGCGGCGGCTCGTGGCGCGATCGGCCTAAGCGCGCCGGCTCGGCTTTCCGCCTTGCCTACAGGCCCTATCAGCGGGTTTTCAACGTGGGCTTCCGCGTGGTGTGCGAATTGGAGACGGGGAAGCAAGTCGCGGACAGCCGCGAGTGACGGCGAAGGGGATCGGAAGGGGACGCAGAGGTGCGGCCAAGCAGGATCACATGCTCCCCCCAGAGCAGAGCCCGCCCTTCCTTGTCCGCAGGGGAGGGTTGTTGCCCGCGGATTGACCAGCGATCCGCGCGGCGCGCGTTGGAGGAGAACGCTCATGGTGAGAAGGCGCCCTGTTCCGCTCCTGCCGCGCTTGTTGTCGATCGCTTGTCTCGTGGCGCTCTTGCCGGCCTGTCAAGCCGAGGAGATACGGGCGCGGGAAGACTTGAAGGAGATCAACCTGCAATCTCTGCGCCTGGCGATCCAGGATCTCATGAAGGCCTTCCCGGAGCGATATCCCCGCGGCGAGGAGTTCCTGCGAGAACTCGCGGAGTGTGAAAGGCGATTGCCCCAGATCGAACGGGACCTCGTGGGCGAGGACCCGGCGGCCAAGAAACGGGCCCTCGAAGAGGCCGAGGCGATCGCGGCGTTCCAGCGCGAAGTTCTCATCGCCAATCCCCTCGTGAGCGGCCACCCCATCCTCTTCGTCGCTCGCAAGCAGTACAAACTCGGCGGCCATCACGCCATCGACACCCTCTTCCACACCGGCGAGATCAACACCGGCGTCTTCGAAGGAGGCGGCGCCCTGAAGACGATCGACTTCGCCAAAGGGGGCGAAACGCGGACGCTTGTCGAACTTCCCGAAGGCATCGTTCGCGACCCCGACGCGCATTTCGATGGCGAGCGGATCGTGATGGCCATCCGTCGAAACATCCAGGAGGACTACCACATTTGGGAGGTTAACGCCGACGGAACGGGTCTCAGACAGCTCACCTGCGCTGAGGGCGTATGCGACTTTGACCCGATCTATCTGCCCGACGACCACATCGCGTTTTCCTCAACCCGCGAGCCGAAATACAACCAATGCAGCCGCGACATCGCCGCCAACCTCTTCCGCATGGAGCCCGACGGCGCGAATATCCACCAGATCGGCAAGAACAACCTCTTCGACAACCACGCCGACCTCTTGCCGGACGGCCGCATCCTCTACGCCCGGTGGGAGTACGTCGACCGCAATTTCGGCGACGCCCACGGTCTGTGGACGGTGAACCCCGACGGCACGAACCAGGCGGTCTATTGGGGCAACAACACGGCCTCTCCCGCCGCCGTTTTCAACGCGCACGCCATCCCTGGGACCCACCAAGTCCTCTGCGTCTTCGGCATGCACCACTACAGACTGTGGGGCGCGATGGCCATCATCGACCGGCGGCTCGCCATCGACGGCCGGCCGGCGGTGGTCCGAACCTGGCCCTCCGAGGCCGTCAACCGCGTTCAAGCGGGAGGACCATTCGACTGCGACGGTTTCATCTCGGTGTATCCGAAGTACGCGGACCCCTGGCCGCTGAGCGACAAGTACTTCCTTTGCTCGCGCATGACCATGGCCGGGAAGCAAGACTGGATCGAAGGCGACGCCGCCCAGGGCCACGAAATGGGCATTTACCTCGTCGACGTCTTCGGCAACGAAGTGTTGCTCCACGTGGAGAGGGACCCCGCAAGAGGAGACCTCGGGTGTTTCGACCCGATGCCATTGAAGCCGCGCCCGCGTCCCCCCGCCATCCCACCCCGTCGGGACTTTGACAACGGGAAGGGGTTTTTCTACGTCGCCGACGCGTACCAAGGCACGCACATGCGCGGCGTCCGGCGCGGCGCCGTGAAAAGCCTGCGCGTGGTCGAGTCGCCCGAAAAGCGCGCCTGGTCCCAGGGCATGTGGGTCGGCCAGGGCTACACCGCCCCCGGCATGAACTGGCACAGCCTCGAGAACAAGCGCATTCTCGGGACCGTGCCGGTCGAGGAAGACGGCTCGGCTTACTTCGCCGCGCCGTGCGACAAGTTCCTGTACTTCCAGCTCCTCGATGAGAACGGCATGATGATTCAGTCGATGCGCAGTGGAACGGCGCTCCAATCGGGCGAGCGCGCGGGCTGCATCGGCTGTCACGAAGACCGCCTGGCCGCGCCACTCTCAGAAAAGGCGAGAACGCCGATCGCCCTCGGAAAAGACCCCAGCGAACTTGAAGGCTGGTACGGGGAACCGCGCCCCTTTGGCTTCATGGCCGAGGTTCAGCCCGTTTTCGACGCGCATTGCGTCCAATGCCACGACTACGGCAAGGAGGCGGGACAGAAGTTGAACCTCGCCCCCGACCGCGATGTCGCCTTCAACACCGCCTACAACGAGCTCTGGCGCAAGCGCTGCGTCGAATGCGTGGGCGCCGGGCCGGCCGAGATTCAACAAGCCTATTCGTGGGGCTCTCACGCGAGCAAACTCGTTCAGATCCTTCGCGGAGGGCACAAAGATACGCGGCTGAGCGAGGAGGAACTCGACCGCATCATCACGTGGGTCGACATCAACGCGCCTTACTACGCGTCCTACTCGAGCGCCTACCCCGACAGCCTGACGGGCCGGTGCCCTCTTGACGAACGCCAGCTCGGGCGCCTCGCCGAACTGACCGGCGTTCCCTTTGCCGCGCTGAGATCCTACAACGCCAACCGCGGTCCCGAGATCAGCTTCGAGCGGCCGGAGCTGAGCCCTTGCCTGGCGCGGTTTAGCAACAAGAGCGATCCGCAGTACAGAGAAGCCCTTGCCCTTATCCGCGCCGGGGGCGATATGCTGAAAGCCCGACCCCGCGCCGACATGCCGAGTTTCGCGCCCTGCGAGACGGACCGCCGCCGCGAAGAGAAGTACGCCGCGCGACGCGAAGCGGAACTCCGCAGCCGTCGAGCCATTGCTGCAGGCGAAAAGGTGTACGACGAACCTTAGGGGAGAAGTCGGCCTCGCGCCCCGGTCGTTCAGTACGAGATGCCCTTGTTCGAGCAATGCAAGTCGCCGCGAGACCGGGTTCCGTTCGTCGCATCGTACAGCTCGTTCAGAAACTCGGGGGTGCGGTTGATAACCCAATCGGCCTGGGGATTCATAGTCGACACTCTGTCGGGGCCGCAAGACGTGATCTGAAAGGCCACGTCGTACTCTTTGTTCATCGTCGGCTCGTTGCCCCAGTAAGAGTAGTTGCCTCTGGGGACGCCGGGGGTGTCGTCGAAGAAGGGATTGACGGGGATCGAGCTGAGGTAGGCGATCGGAGTGGTGAGCGGCACGAAGCGTCGGTAATCGAGGACCCAGTTCCCGTACCCGTCGTCCGGGTAGTAGTCCGGAGGATAGGCGTTGTTGTCGACGCGGTAGGCTTCCATCGCCACCAGAATGCTGCGGAAGTCGTTTCTCACGGTCACGACTTTCGCCCGGACCTGGGCTTCCAGGAAATTCGGCACGGCAATGGCCGCCAGGATCGCGATGATGGCCACCACGATCAGGAGTTCGATGAGGGTAAAAGCAAGCGGTCTTCTCATGTCCGGCCCCATCCTTTCAATGAACTTCAACCCCTCACGAGTAGCACTGCCCTCATCATCTAGCAACAAGAAAAACACTGCAAAACATCCGCCGTTCTCCTATGATCCTCCCGGAAACAGGAGAGCCCCGCGACCATGCGTCCCGGCGAGAACCACACGTGCGCGCAACTTATCCTCCTTTCGCTCCTCGCGACTCTCGCGTTCGGGACCGGAACGACCTCTTGTAGCCGCCCTTCCGCCGATCCGCCCGACAGCCGAACCGTCGTCGAGTTCTGGCACGCCATGGGGGGCCAGGAGCACGAGGCGCTGCTGGCGGACTTCGTCCGCGAATTCGAGGAACTCAACCCCGACGTCCGCGTCGTCCCCGTCTACCAAGGCAACTACGGCGCCTTGAGCCAGAAACTCATCGCCTCGGTCATCGCCCGCTCCAACCCCGTCATGGCGCAGATGTACGAGGGATGGACGGCCCGCTTCCTGACGCGCGGGCTCCTCGATCCCGTCCAAGATCACCTGGATGGCCCCGACGGCCTCGCGCGCGAGGAGATCGAGGACATTTGGGAACCTTTTCGTCTCAACAACACCTGGGACGGCAAACTGGTGACGCTCCCCTTCAACAAGAGCTGCTACGTGCTCTATGTGAACAAGGACATGCTGACCGCCGCGGGCTACGACCGGCCGCCCGAAACGTGGGACGAGCTGCGCGAGGTCGCCCGCGCTCTCACGGTTCGCGAAGAGGGGCGCTCGAGCCCGCGCGTCTACGGCTTTCTCCTCCGGTCCCAGATCGAGGCGTACAGCACCTTCCTCTTCCGCAGCGGCGAGAACTACCTCTCGCCCGACTGCCGCTCGGTAGAGATCCCGACGCCGACCGCCTTGGCGGCCCTCGAACTCCTGCGGGACATGATCGTCGTCGACGGAACGGCCTACACCGACAACAGCAGCTATCCCCCCATCCCCTTCGGCGCGGGGCAGGTGGCCATGTACGTGCACAGCTCGGCCGCGTTCCCCTTTAATGACCGCAACGCGGCGGGGAAATTCGAGTGGATCGCGGCGCCCCTGCCGCATCCCGAGGGGCGCAAGGGAGGCGTCCTCTTTCAGGGAACCAACATCGGGATCTTCAGCCGCCCGCACCCGCCCGAAGCGCGCCGGGCGGCGTGGCGGTTTCTGAAGTTCATCACCAACACGCGCAACGCCGCGCGCTGGAGCATCACGACCGGCTACGTCGCCATCCGCCGCTCGTCGGTCGACACGCCCGAGATGCAGGCCCTTCTCAAGGAACGCCCGAACTACCGCGTGCCGATCTCGCTGATCCCGGAGGCGACTTTCGACCCGCGCCCCCCCTACTGGGACCAGATGCGCCCCCAGATCGCCACGTACGTCATCGAAGCCATGAACGGCCGCCGCACGGCGCAAGAGGCGCTGGACATCATCCGGGAGAAACTTCAGGAGATCATCGACTACGAAGCGAAGTGACTCGCTCCATGAAGCATCGAATCTACATCGACGAAGTCGGCAACAGCGATCTGGAGTCCTCCGATGATCCAAACCATCGATTCCTGAGCCTGACCGGGGTCGTATTGGGCCTCGACTATGTTGGGTCCACGGTATAGCCCCGAATGAGGGCTCAGAGAACTCCTGGAAGGAGTGGCGGAACCACCATGGCACAAGAGACTTTTTACACGACGACACCGATCTACTACGTCAACGACAAGCCGCACTTAGGCCACGCCTACACGACCATCATGTGCGACGTGCTGCGGCGCTACCACGATCTGCTCGGGAAGGACACCTTCTTCCTCACCGGCACCGACGAGCACGGCGAAAACATCTTCCGCGTCGCGAAGCAGGCCGGGCGCGACGTGCGCGAACTGGTGGAGGCGAACTCCCAGCTCTACCGCAATCTCTGGCCGCCCCTCAACATCTCCAACGACGATTTCATCCGCACCACCGAGGAGCGTCATAAAAAAGTCGTCTCGGAAATCCTCCAGCGCACGTACGACGCGGGCGACATCTACGAAGCGGAATACGGCGGCAATTACTGCGTCAAGTGCGAACGGTTCTACACGGATAAGGAAACCGAAGAGAAGCCCGGATTCTGCCCCATCCATGAATCCGAACTCGAGTATATCAAGGAGA
>DATKZW010000348.1:0-2627 GCA_035527775.1 Sumerlaeia bacterium
CCATCTGTTTTCCCTCCGAGAGAGGTCTCCTCTGGCTCGCGAGACTCGGTTCCGGTCGGCGCAGGTCACTCGGTCTGAGCGTCTCCCGCGTCGGAGCGCGACTTACTCCGGATAGCTGTGGGAATTGCTCCGAGCCATGTCGCCGTTTGATTTCGTGCCGTTCGTCGGGTCGTACATGTAGTTGAACGGAGCAGCGATCTGCGTGCCGCTAAGGTCATAGTCCTGATCGGGGCCATATCCGATGATGATCCAAAGCGTGTTGGTCGCCTGCCACTCGGGGTAGGCCATATTGCCGAGCGTGCCCCAGTATTCATAGAGCTTGCCCGGTTTGATAATGAGCCACAGTTGGGCGCCCTCCTGGAAAACGTCGGTCGGTACGGACGTCAAGTAGGCCACGGGGGTGGTTACGACGATGTAGGTCCTCCACTCGCCTTGATAGGGGGCGGCTCCGCCGTACTCGCCCCCGTCGAAATCGGGTGGGTAGCGGTTGTAGTCCAGGCGGTAGGCCTCCCAGGCGCCCGCCAATGTCCGCAGGTCGGTTCTGCATCGGGATATTTTCGATCGCGTCTGCGCCTCGAGAAAATTGGGAACGGCGATCGCGGCCAGAATCGCGATAATGGCCACCACGATGAGGAGTTCAATCAGAGTGAAGCCACGTCTTGTTGCTCCCATGTTCTTCGGCCCTCCGATGGACTTCGACTTCAGCCCGCGCGACCTGGGTCTGCCTGGCTTCCATCGAGCCAGTATCCCCAACGAAGCGGAAATGGCAAGGGATCCGTGCGGCGGTTTCGGTCCGCGCACGCGCACGCCCGCGAAGCAACCCTCGGCCTGCCAGCCGCGTCAATGCCTTCCCTCACGGATAGATCTCAATCTTCACGTCCGAGAATGTCACGCCGCCCGAATCGTCCTGCCAACCGGACAGCCCGTCCGTGTAGCGGTTCAGGCTCAGGACCGAGATGTCGGGCAGAAGATAATCGTTCGTCTCGTCGTAGCCGCCGTGCGTGTAGGCGTAGCAGGTAAGCGTGGTCCCCGCGCCCGTGGGCGGCACGCCCGGATTGGGCTGAGTCAGCGAGACGCGCGAACGCCCGCCCCAGGCCGTGGGGAGCTTGGCGAAAGCCTCCAGGGCGCCGTAGATGTCGAACCAGACGATGTTGCGCGTGAAACGATAGGCGGGGGCGGGTCCGACTTGAGACATATACGCGTGCAGGTACAGGCGCGTGACGGGCGTCGTTTCGAGGTTCAGCGAAGAAGCCCGGACGCTCAGGCGAACCAGCTTGTTGTTAGGGCAAGGCGGATTGCCGCTGAGTTGCCCCACTTCCGTCGCCACGGGGCCGAAGGCGCCGATGTAGCGGGCGCTATACGCGGGGTTGTGCACCCCGGCCTGAATCGCGATCGAAGAGGCAGACTTGCTGATGCCGCCGTCCTGGAAATAGCCGCCCGGGATCGTGGAGTCGTTCCAGGCGCTCAGGTCGCTGTAGGGGTGCGTGACGGGGGCCGAGGCCGGCGGGGGGACCGGCTCAACGGCGAAGCCCTCCAACGTGAAAACGCCCAAGTCGCCGAGTTGCGTGTGGAATAGGTCGAAGATCACGGTATAGTTGCGATAATCCGTGCCTGAAGCCAGCGGCCAGTCCGCCAACGTTCCGTTGTCATCCATGTCGGAGCAGCCGAAAGGGGGCGCCCAGTAAACGGTGGCCGTGAAACTCGTCGAGCCGGCTGGCGCATTGGCCGGGTCGAATGTCTGGACTTCGATGCCGCCGAAGTGCGTGAAAGCCACGTTCGCGTACTCAACGCGGTACCCCGGGCACAGGTCCGCCGTCGCTGCGCCCGGGTTGTGAAACGAGAGGCGGGCCCTGTAGATCTTGCCCGTCATTGCCGCCTCGGTGGCGATCAACGGGAAAACGGTCTGAGTCCCGTCCTCGCTGTAGCTCCACGATCCGAAGACCTTCTTGCCTTCAGGGTCGTCGCTCCCCAGCACCTCAAAGCCCACCTGGCCCACGGGAGCCTCCCGTCCCGGCTTGACGAAGGCGCTTTCCGCGGGAAAAAGGGCGAGGACCCATGCGAGAGGCGCCTCGCGGCAGGTCACCTCGTAGCGTGCGATGCCGTTGGCGGTCTGCGTCCCTTCGTAGATCACCAGATAATACGTTCCGTTCGCCGGGCAGGTCCAACGAAGCGTTTCGGTCTGATTGTCCCCGCCAGAGGCGGACCCGGCGACGAGTGCGCCGCTCGAGTTCTCAATGTCGAGGTCGATGTCCAGCGGGAAAAGACCAGAAACGTTCTTCGGGACGGCGGTGAAGGTGTATTTCAGGTCCTTGACGCCCGTGAAGGACCAGTAGTCCGAATAGAACGGATCGGAGTCCAACCCGTATGAGCCGGGCAACCCCCCGGTCAGCGCCTCATCGAAATTGATGGGGCCGTTCGCCGAGCCGCGGGAGCTGTTCGGTTCGGACTCCGTCTGGTCAGCCCATGGCGTCGCCGGAATGCCCAAGAAGGCGACCAAGACGGCGGCCAGAAGAACTCTGCGTCGTTGGTTGTGCATCTGCTTTCTCCCTTCCGGCGCCAGACCCAAGCCGGCGCTTCCCATCCGGTCCCGCAAAGAGTCATCGTTTGGCCTCAACTAAGGTCATTCT
>DATKZW010000349.1:0-4146 GCA_035527775.1 Sumerlaeia bacterium
ACCGGACTCCTGGACCGCTTGGTGGACGTGGGGGGGCTCGTGCATTGGGCGAACATTTTCGACCACACTAACGCGCGAGGCGGGCTCGAGGCGGTCCGCGCGGCGGCCAAGCAGATGGCGAGCGATGTGATTCGCTCCCAGGAGTTTCTGTCCAAGGATCTTCAACCCGCGGACTACGTCGTGCGCCTCTACCGCAGTTTCCTGGGCCGTTTCCCCAGCGACACGGAGGTCGGCGTTTGGACGGGCGAGGTCGCCGCGGGACGGCAGACGTACGATACGCTCATCGGGCTTTTCGGCGACGCGGGAGAGTTCTCGCAGCAATTGGATCGCTTCTTCGGCCCTCTCCCAACCCCGAGCCCGACGCCTCTCGTCACGGCCACCCCGGCGCCGACCGCGCCGCCTGAGACCCCAACGCCCGTCGTGACCGCGGGACCCACCGCGACGCCGACGGCGCCCAGCGAGCCGGTCATCACGGTGATTCTCGGCCCTGCGGTGCAGCTGCGCCTGATTCGCATTCCCGCGGGCAGCTTCCAGATGGGGTCGCCCGACACCGAGCGCAGCCGCGGCGCGGATGAAGGCCCGGTTCACACGGTGGCAATTGGCGAAGACTTTTACATGTCCGAGTACGAGGTGACTCAGAAACAGTGGCTGGCGGTGATGAGCAACTGGCCGGGGCCGCAAGCGCCGAGCAACGCTTATGGGCTTGGCGACAACTATCCGGCCTATCTGGTATCGTGGAACGACTGCCAGGATTTCATCATCAACGTCAACTCCGGGATGGAGACCACCGGGCAGCTCGCTCCGAACTTCCGTCTGCCCACCGAAGCGGAGTGGGAATATGCGTGCCGGGCGGGAACGGAGACTCGGTTTTTCTTTGGCGATTCTCTCGCAGCCGGTGACGGAAACACCAATGGTCCGGCGGAAGAGCTGCCGGGCAACCGCTCGGACTACATGTGGTTCGGCGCGAACAATTCCCCGCAGGGGTCCAAAGAAGCCGGCGCCAAGCAGCCGAACCAATTCAGCCTCTACGACATGAGCGGAAACGTCGCGGAATGGTGTCAGGACGTCTACCACTCCGACTACAACGGCGCGCCCACGGACGGGAGCGCCTGGGAATCGCCGACGGGAGATTACCGGGTCGTGCGCGGCGGGAGCTGGGACAGCACGGCGGCGGACTGCCGGTCGGCCGCTCGTGGCGAGAACACCCGCGCCCCCGACAAATCCAGCACGGGCATCGGCTTCCGTGTTGTGTGGATTCCGTAGACCACCCCGGCCCGGATCCCCCTGCTGACTCCCGGCCCGCCTATTCCTTCGTCTCGCTTGCTTTCATCTCGGGGGTCTCTTTCTGCCCGTTTCGGGGTCAGTGAGCCGAGCGGGGCTTCACTCGGGGCCGGAAATGGGAAATGTCGCGGAGTTGGCGGAACAGGTGCCGTTCGCGGTCCGTCACTTCGGTTGGGACGACCACGCGCACGGTGACAATCTGATCGCCCCGAACTCCTTCGGAGGGCATGCCGCGGTTCTTCAGACGCATCTTGACCCCGTTCTGCGTGCCCGGGGGCAGTTTCATCTTTACCGAGCCGCCCAAGGTGGGGACTTCCACCTCCGCGCCGAGGACGGCCTCCCAAGGCGCTACGGGCAAGTCGATGTGGATACTCGTTCCTTTGAGGGCGAAGACGGGGTGAGGCTGCATCTGGATTCTGACGTACATGTCGCCGGCGGGGCCCAACCCGCCGGTTCCCGCTTCCCCCTGCCCGGCTAGGCGGAGGCGGGCGCCGTCCTTGATGCCGGGCGGCACCTTCATCTCGACGCTCTTGGAGCGGGGGGCCGCACCGCGCCCGTCGCAGGCGCCGCAGGGGCTGCCGGCGATCACGCCGCTTCCTTGGCACGCCGTGCAGGTGGAGTTGGTGAGGAAGCGCACCTTCTTCGTCGCGCCCTGGAAGGCCTCTTCGAGAGTAATGGGAAGGACCGTCTCGACGTCCGCCCCGCGGCTGCTCCGGAAGCGCGCGCTCGCGCCGGCGCGGTCCCCTGCGGCGCGCGGTCGCGCGCCGCCGCCGAAGAGCATTTCGAAGAATTCGCTGAAGCCTCCTCCTTCGGCGCCGGTTTCCATT
Source organism: Sumerlaeia bacterium (assembly GCA_035527775.1). GTDB lineage: Bacteria > Sumerlaeota > Sumerlaeia > UBA8349 > UBA8349 > DATKZW01. Next base: position 2,109 of record DATKZW010000349.1, read on the forward strand.
CGTCGCGCACCGCGCGATGCGCCGGTGGAGCCGAAGGTGAAAGTCCAGTCTTTGGGCATCTGGAATTCGGCCCCGTCGCGGTAATTCGGCCCGAGCCGGTCGTACTGCGCCCGCTTCTGCGGGTCCTCAAGAACATCGTAAGCTTCCTGGATTTCCTTGAACCGCGCTTCGGCGGTTTTGCTGTTCTTGTTGAGGTCGGGATGGTGCTTTCGAGCGAGTTTGCGGTAAGCGGACTTGATCTCATCCGCGGTGGCGCCGCGCTTCACGCCCAGGGTTTGGTAGTAGTCCTTAAACTTGACCGCCATCGGCCTCAGGTCCTTCGCTTCCAAGACGGTTGATGCTACCACAGCAAGGACGATTTGGAACGAAAAAAAGCGGAGAGATCATCCCGCGGAGGGGGCAGCGCGCTCAAGGCGCGGTCTGGAAGGACTCGGCGATGGCGCGAAGCAGCCCCAGGGGCTCTTCGACGTTTGTGAAGCAGTGTTCAGGGTTGACCAGACGGTCGCGGCGGTGGCGGCTTTCGGAGGGATCGTCATAGCCGTAGATGGCGCTGCTTCGAAGTCGACGAAAGAGGTCGTCCAGGGCGTCGGGATCGCAGCCCATCGCGCCGGCGGCGATCCGTCTGCGCCACAGCGGCTCGAAATCGGCCAGCGCCGCGTGCAGGAGTCTGAAGAGCCTGCGCAAGGGGTAGCGGGGCAGATTGCCGTTGTCCACCAGGAAATACGGGTCGAGGTCGACGCGCACGAGGCTGCGATTCTCCTGGATGATCACGTTCTCGGCGTCGACGTTGGGGGCGACGATCCGAAGGGCGTTGAGCGCCTGGGTCTGTTCCAGCAAGTCAATGCAGAGACCGACGGGATCGCAGATCGCCAGACGCTTGCGCGGGGGAAGCTGAAGGTACCGGCTGACCATCATTCCCCCGACTTTCCGCTGGATCTGGTACCAGTAATCCGGGTCCTCCTCTCCGACCCCGAACTCGGGCGCCCGGCAGAGGAAAGGGAGGTGGGCTTCCTCGACGACCCGATGCACGCGCGCGAATTCCTGGCGCCTTCGGCCCTTGTTGAGCGAGACCTTCAGAATGTGGGGCTCGTCGGGCGTCGTGCGCCAAACGCCGTCGTAGAGAAGCCCGTCCTTGCCGACGGCGTAGAGGCGGGCGATGCGGAATGAGTCGACCCGGCGAGCCAGGTCCTGAAGCCCCCGCCGTTCCTCACCGCTGAAGTTGTGCCACGCCCGCAGCTTCAGGCGCCAACGGGCGTACTTATAGCGCTTCCTGAGGCGGTTGAGAGTGTTCCTTGCCAACGGTTCCCCTCGAAGTCTGAAACGCAAGGATTTCCCCCGGCGGGCGGGGGCGGGAAGGAGGGTGAGCGGAGAATTGCCCGGCCATCTCTCTTCGCGGGTCCGAAGCTCCGAGGATGGCGGATCGGGCGGGGAAGTCAAGAGAAAAGCGGGCCGAGGAAAATCGGCGGCGAAAAACCGGCCGCATCATTCGGCGGCTTGGCACGCATGATGATCGCGATTCGGTTCTCAAGGCGGACTGTGATCCCATCCTCTCCCCACAGAGTGGGTCATGGGGTCTGGGGATCGGGTGGGAGTTGGCTTGCGTTGACGTCCCGGATCGAGAGATCGCCGTAGATGACGCGATAGGCGTTCGGATCTCCCGGCGTCCAGGTGCGAAAGGTCTTGGACTCTTCGGACGCTTCTTGCGCGCTCGGCTTCCACCAACAGATGGGCGTCTCCGCGTCGCCCAGTCGCACGCCGTCGCCCGCGTAGTGGAAGTCGTTCTCCGGCTTCATCTGCATCGCGAACATGGCGCCGCGCGTGAGCTGCATGGACTGCTCCATGGCCTTCTGGCGGCTCTCGTCCTTGGTCATCTCGTTCTTCTCCTCAGTGAAGTTTCCCTCCTTCACCATCTTCGAGACGTGCCTCGCAAGTTGGACTGGGTCGATACCGGGTGGGAACAGACGTTCCTTGTGTCGCTCGGCCCAGAAGCGCAGACACTTCAGAAGGTCCTCTTCGGTGAACGCGGACACGTCGACCT
>DATKZW010000350.1:0-2926 GCA_035527775.1 Sumerlaeia bacterium
TCGGCGCGCGCCAAACGCTCCAGGACGGGCCGATCCACCGCCGCAAACGACGTCGATGCGACCAGAGTCCGCCGTTGCGTCCCTCCCTCTTGCGCCAGGCATTTTTCGGCGACCCGCGCAATCGTGGCGGGCTCGAAAAAGGCGCCCACCGGCGGATTGAGGGCCCGGCCAAGGAATTGGGCCGTGCCGCCGGTAAGAATGTCTTCCAGGTAGAACTGCAGGAACTGGTCCGTCACCGTAAGGGGGCGCGGCGATTCGGCCGCCTTGCGGACGAAATTCGCCAGCCACCGGGGGATGCCTCCCCACAAACCCAGGCAATCGTTCAAGAGATAATTGTCGTAGTCCAGACGAACCTCCCGCGCCAAGCGGGCGGCGTATTCCGCCGCGGCCTCAAAGGGCAAGGGTTGCACCTCCCACTGGTCTCCCGTCACCGGGACGGGCGGCAGAAACGGGTGGGCGCCGCGCGGCGCCGTGCGGCCGGTCCAGATTCGGCGCAGGGCGCTGGACGCATCGTCCAAAGGCTCAACCACCCCGGCGAGATGCAAGGTCCCGCCGCCTTCGCTCCAAAAGGCGTTCTCGACGCCATCGAGCATCAGAATCGCGCGATGTCCCAAGGCGACTGCGGCGTGGGCGACGGTCTCAAACGCCCACCGAACGGCGAAGGCGCCCGCGCCCGCCGAAGCGGCGACTTCCTCGAACTCCGTCAGCGCGTCCGCCAAGGGGGCGAGTCGCGCGCGGTGGCAGATCTCGACCAAGCGAGAAGGCGCGAGGGCGTTCGCCTCGGCGAGAGCGGGATCCCGGAAAACAAAGGCCGCCCATTGCTGAGCGATCTCTGACAGGAAACGGCGCGACCACTCGGCGGGGCGGAACGGCGCGGGAGGCGCCGTCGCGATCAGCGGGATCTGGGCGTCTTGCCCGTCGAAGGCTTCCCAGTAGAAGCGTCGAAGCAGATAGCTCTTCCCGATCCCGCTCGGACCGTGGAGGAGAACATCCACGGGGCCGGCATCGCTCGCCCGGGTTCCCAGAAAGGCCATGAAACGGGCCCAAGTCTGCCCGTGCAGATTCACTCGCGCAGTAGCCGGCGTCGACGCGCTCGACCCGCTCAGGGCAAGACCCCTTGTCGTTTCAGTTTGGGGGCGCAGTCCGGCGGAAGTCATGATGCCCCACCGCCTTCCTGGGGGACAGGATGCCCCTCGATGACGGGCAATTCGTATTCCGGCGCGGGTTGGGGCGCCTCGCCTTCTGCCTCGTGGTCCTGGCTTCGGAACGCCGCGAGGGCGCGCGATTTCAGTTCCTGAAGCAGTACGGCGTCGGTGGGATACTCCGCCAAACCGGCTTCAAATGATAGGGCTCTCTCGGGACATTCCTGGCTGGGGACATGGGACAAGAACCGTTGATGCACCCCGCCTTGGACCCGTTCGAGAACCTTGAGGCCTTGTTGGCGAGTCGCTTCGGGAAGCAGGATCGCCAGCAGGTCGCCGCGCGTTTCATGAAACCGACTCGCTTCGCCACTGTCGCCGGCGTCGTCGGTCTCCTCGCCGGCAAAGCCTTCCTCGTCGCACCGCGCCACCAGATCGTACTTCCTCAACGCCCGCCCGAGGACGTCGATCACGCCCTTGAGGATCAGCTCTTCCAGCTTGGGCCGATCCTCGGGTTTGCGGAGCCAGTGCGTCATATCCACCCGGAGCAGCGCCAGACAGAGAGGCCGTTTTCTGCGGGCCGCGCGGTCGAATTCCTCCTTCAAACGCCGATGGAAGTCTGCCAGCCGTTCCGCGCGGTCGGTCTTCGTCTTGCTCTCGAGGCGCAGACGCGCGGTCGCCATGGAGGCCAGGCGCGCCAACAGGCGCATCCACTCGAAGTCCTGGTCCGAAAAGGCCTCTCCCCCTTCGCGATCCGTCACGTTCAGAACGCCAAAACAGCGTGGACCGACCACGAGCGGCATGCTGGCGAAGGAGTTCGTCTCGTAGTGGCCGTGCGGCGAAGGGGGGAACAGCGACTGGTCGGCGATCTCGGCGACGAAGGCGGGCTCGCGCGACGAGAAAACGTGGCTCATCACGCCGGTCGAAATCATCCGCCGGAAACCCGGTTCGATCGAGGGCGGAAGGCCGACTGAACTGTTGAGAACGAGCACGCCTCCCTTCGGGTCGAAAAAGAAAAGGGAAATCCTTCGGGCCCCGGTGATTCTCTCGAATCCCCGGACGATCGCCCGGCCCAACTCGCCCGGCTCACGGCTCGCCATGAGGGAGTCGACGAAGGACTGAAGCGACGCGACCTGGATCCCGGGCAGGCGTTGGGGCGCCTCGGGTCCGAGCAAGGAGGCGGCCTCCGCCCTATCCTCCGCCGCTTCAGGCGACGCCGCAGAGGGCGCCTTGGTAAGTTCCTCCGCCAATCCGCGCAGTGTCCTCTCCAGGTACTCCCGGTCGTGAAAGGGGATTGCTCCGCACCGTTCGAGCAGATCGTCCAGGGCGAGTCCGGCCTCCAAAGCGCGATCGACAAGCCCGCCGAATTGCGCGTAGCTCTCGAGGATCCGGCCGCCCAGCAAGGCCATGCGGGTTCCCCCCTCCTCCCCGGCCGGACAGATCGCGTTCGTCACGCCGAAGGGGCACTGGAAGAACTGAAAGTCCATCTCATCCCACAGATCGGTGGAACCGAAGTCGAATCCACATCCCCCATCGCAGACCTCCGAACCGGCTCCGGTTCCGGCCAAGACCTTGCAGAAGTCTGGAACGTTCGGGAGCGCAGCCAAACGTTGCCCTTCCGCCGAGACGATTTCCACATAGAGGGGACATCGCTCGCGGGAGCGCAAAAGGGCGTCGACCAGTTGCGACGGGGAGCGCACCTCAGTTCCTCCGCTCCGGGAGCGGTTGTCCCCGCCCTGATGGCCGGGTTGCCGGACCAAACAAATGGCGGCGCTAAAGCCGCGCCG
>DATKZW010000351.1:0-2524 GCA_035527775.1 Sumerlaeia bacterium
CGACCTGGGATGAAAGGACGCCTCCCCGTGGTGCGCCGTCTCAAAAAGGGCTGTCTCATCGCTGTGGAAGGGATCGACGGCGCGGGGAAAACCACGCAGTGCGAGCGTCTGGCGCGAGCGCTCCGGGAGCGCGGCTGGGACGTTGTGCGCCTGCGCGAGCCGACCGAGGGTTCTTACGGTCGCCGGATTCGCGAGTTGGCCCAGTCGGGACTCGGGAACCTCTCGGTCCGCGAGGAATTCGACCTTTTCCTCAAAGACCGCGAGGAGAACGTCCGCGTGAACGTCCGTCCCGCCCTCCGGCGGGGCGCCGTTGTGATTCTCGATCGCTACTACTACAGCTCGATCGCCTACCAAGGCGCCCGCGGTCTCGACCCCGATTTCATTCGCCGCGAGAACGAGAAGATCGCTCCCCCCGCCGACCTTGTCATCCTCCTGACCCTCCCCGTCGAATGGGTCGGCCGCCGCATCGAAGGCGCTAGAAACCAGGCGCGAGACCTCTTCGAAACGGAAGACTACTTGCGCCGGGTGAAGGACCTCTTCGATCAAATGCAAGATCCCCAGATTGTGCGGATCGACGCCACCGCGGACGAAGACGCCGTCTTTCAAGGCATCCAGAATGCTCTGGAGCCGCTTCTTGGAAAGGAATGACAGGGAAAGGCCCGGTCTCCCGGCGCTTGAGGAACCCCCCAACTATGACGACCCGAGACAACCTAACGACCGTTCTGGAAGGCGGCGCGCCGGACCAAACGCCCCTTTCCCTGTACAACTGGATGATGGACGATCCGACATCCGACCGGTGGCGACGGCTCCTCGACGCCGGCCTCGGCGTCTCGCAGCACTGCAACACGGTCCGGCACGTCGAGCACGGCGTCGTGAACGCCGAGGAAGAGAGAATCGAGGGAGACCGCCATTACCGCATCTACCGCAAAGAGACGAGCGTTGGAACGCTCCAGCGCGTCACCCTCAACGGGTGGCACTACGAGGACTGGCTCAAGACGCCGGAAGACTACAAGATCCAGCAGTGGATCGTCGAACACGTCGAACTCGTTCCCGATTACGAAGACTTCGAGAGGGCCGAGGCGCTGGTCGGCGATTACGGCGTGACCATCGTCTCCGGGTCGCGCACGCCCGCCATGAGCATCAACGTCGACTGGGCGGGCACCGAGCAGTTCTGCCTGGACGTGGCGATGGAACTGCCGGAACTGTTCGACCTCTTCGAAGCGCAGAAGAGGGTTTTCATGGAGGAGACGCGCCTCATCGCCGCCGGGCCGGGGCGCTACGTCAAATGGTGGGAGAACCTGACAACCTGCATGTACGGCCCCCGACGCTACGAGGACCTTCTCTTGTCCGTGTACGAGGATGCCACGCCCATTCTCGAAGCCGCGGACAAGCGGGTCATGGTCCACTACGACGGCGCGCTCCGAGCCGTGGCGGAGCCGATCGCGCGGGCGCCCTTCCACATGATTGAGTCGCTGACCGAGCCGCCCGAAGGCGACATGACCTACGACGAGTGCCGCGCGGCGTGGCCCCACAAAGTCCTTTGGGGCAACATCAACGTCGGACGCTACTACCGGCCCGCGGCCGAACTGCGCGAGGCCGTCATCGCCATGCGCGAGCGCGCCGGCAAACGCGCCTTCGCCTTCGAGATCTCCGAAGACCTGCCCCGCAACTGGGAGGAGTCCGTTCCCGTGGCGCTGAGCGCCTTGGAGGGCCTTGATTGATCTTCGGCTCCCTACGTCGAGCGGGAAACAACCTCTGGGGCGGACACGATCTGCGCCGGGCGCCTTGCGCCGCTTCCACTTACCACGCTATGGGGGCGTTCCAGAGGTAGATCCAATTGAGAAGGGCCGCTCCGAGGCCGAGACACAGGACCAGCCATTTCTCCCATCTCCGCGTCAGGCGAACGCGCAATCTCGGCGCCCCGAAGCAAACCGCAGCCGCCGCGTAAATGAGAAACGCGACAACGAGTAGGAAGAACGTCGCCGCCAATGGGTTCCAGCGAAAACCCTCCGCGAAACGCCCGTGAGCCCTCGCGACGAAGCTGCGCGTGCCGCCGCAACTGAGGCACGGACGCCCCGTGAACCGCCGGAACCAGCAGAGGGCCAACGGAACCCGGTCGAAAGGGAAGAAGGCGATCGCCGCCAGACCCGCGGCGCCCGCGAGCCCCAGCAGTTTCTCCGGGTCCATCTCCCCCGGGTCGAGTTTGCGCCAACGCCATCTCATGGCGGCTCTCTTATACCTCGCCGTTCCCGCAACCGCCACGAAAACCCGCGCCGAGCGCCGCCCCGCAGCTATTTGTTGCGGCGAGCAGGGAATGCGGTAGAATGCCGGGGCGGGGGAGGAGAATCGGCGAGACGGAATGCGCCTTGCAGCTTGTCCCTGGCCCGTTTCCTCGCGAGGGGAGAGGAGAGGATCTTGCCTCCGTCTCTGAAACGACGCGTTCTGGACTGGGTGACGCTCCAGATCGGGATTCCTCTGGCCTATGGACTCTTTCGCGCCATCGGCTGGACGCTCCGGCATGGCC
>DATKZW010000352.1:0-22865 GCA_035527775.1 Sumerlaeia bacterium
GGTACACGTACGGATTCACGGAGCCCAGTCCGCGCCCGTGGGCGAGTCGTAGAAGGGCCTCCGCGTCGTAGGGGTCCTGTCCGCGGGTCAGCATCCAGGACCCGAGATAGATGTGTTTGAAGTCGTTGCCGCGGAGCTGAGCGGATCGAAACGGCTCGTGGCGCAACGGCTCCAGGAGGCGAAACCAGCCGTACCAGGCGACCCCGGCGACAATCGCCGACAGCCACAGGGCGCGCGAGAGGACGGGGGGGATTCGGATGCCGTTGCTTCCGGGTTGCATCGCCGCGTTGACCTCGGATTCCTCAAAGCGTTGCGCCTCTCAGAGAGGAGGCGGGGCTCTCTTCTCGTACTTCTCGATCCACGGACGGTTCGGGGGAGTGTCCTTGATCCAGATCGCGTAGAGGTGGTCCCAATAGACCAGGGACCAACGCCATTTGAGTCCCGGATCGGATGACTGGTTGAGGAGCTTCTTGTGAATCGGATTCACCCGCTCGACGAAGAGCCAGTTGATGTTCCATCGCTCGATGACCTTCTGCCAGTCGGGGACCGGCGTGCCGCGGGGCGGCAGGAAACCCTTGGGCCAGGCGTTCACGACGCTCAGTTCGTCGATGAAGAAATCGCCGCCGAAAAGGTCGAAACGCTGATCGGTGAAGACCTTCGTATACTCCGGGCTGAGACGCCAGATCAGGTAGCCGGCCAGGTGGTCGCGATTGTACATTCTGCCGGGCAAGCGGGCCTCGAGGACGAAGTCCATCGCCCGCTCGGGGTAGGCGCCCGCCTCGATCTCCTCCCCTGCAAGCAGCCGCAGATTGCGCTTGAAGTTGGAGGGGGGCAAGCGCCGAGCCACGGACGGTTCACGCAGCGCGCGGATGAGAACGGGCCATTCCCCGGGCAGGAAGATGAGCCACGCTCCGCAGACGAGCGCGCCGCCGACCAAAGCCATCTTCAAGGCGCGAAACCTGGGGCTTGGCCCGCTCCCCCACCACTCGCGCAGCATCCAGGCGGCGGTCGGCGCGGCCACAATCCCGAAAAGGGGCAGATGCCGGACATGGCTGATCGACTGTTGGAAGAACAACGCCACGAGCAAGACTTCGCCGACGGGCAGCGCGGACCCAGAGCGTCTCGCGGCAAATCTTGCCGCCAAGACGGCGAAGCCGATCCCGACCAGCGCGGCGAGAAAAACGTACGCCCAGGCAAAAGCCAACTGAGGCGGCAAGAGCTCGCTCAGCCGTTCGGTCAGGTCCTTGCTGCGCATGACGCGGAAAGGCAAGAGGTAGAGTCTGTACCCGAACGGATTGAGAAGAGACCCGATCCCGCAAAGGGCGCCCAGAAGGAGATAGACGCGGAGTCGCTCGAAGCTGGCCTGCGCGGAATCGGCGCCGCGCCGGGCGATCCATCGCCCCCAGGCGAACTCGACGGCCTCGCCGGCGCAGTAGCTCGCGACGATGATCTCCCCCAGAAGGAACCCGCCGTGGAGATTCGCCCAAAGGGGCATGAGGGCGGCCAGCCCCCAGAGCCATCGCGTCCGCAGGCGCCCCGCTCGGTGCTTCCACATCGCGTACAGGAACAGGACCATGAACAGGTAGGAGATGACGGGCGGCCGCGGCCAGAAGGTTCGCCTCCCCACGGCGGCGGCTATGAGGGCGAGGAAGATCGCGATCGCGGCCCCCCGAATCCCCGGGCCGGCCCGCTGGGCCATGAACGCGCCGAGCAGCAGGTAGGCGGCTATCAAAATGAGCGACTTCGTCAGGATCACGGCGCGCCATCCGCCGATCGCCCAACCCTCGCCCCATCGCCAAATCAGGTACATGACGATTTGGCTGAGCCATTCATGATTGTCCCAATCGTAGGACTCCGCCGTGTAGGTGAAGATGTCCTTTTCGGGAAGCCGGCAGCCGTTCTCGACGATCCACTTGCCCGTCTTGAGATGCCACCATTCATCGTGAGAAAGTCGAAGGGGATGGAAAGAGAGGCTGAAGACGACGCAGCCTACGCCCAACCAACCCGCCAGAATCGCCCACCGCTCGAAGCGACGGCGCCTCCTCGGAGGCATGGACTCGAAGACGCCGTCGCGCCGATTGTCCCGGGAAAACGGATCGGCATCGCCGGCGGCCGCGGCGCGCGAGCCGACATCCGGTTCCTGATGAGACGGCGATACGGACACGGAGAACTCCACAAAACGGCGCGAAGACTTCCCTCGTCCGCGCTTGCGGCGGACGCAACGAACCGTACCGCATCTTCCCATCCCTGGCAATTCTCAAAAAGCGAGCGCCTTCCCCACGCGCACGGAGTTCCGAAGCGCTGCTCCTCATGAGTTCGGTGACGCGTTTATGATAGGGGAGGCGGGATCGGGCAAAAAGCCGCGGTGAGACCCAAGGTCGCCCACGTTCTGAGCCGCCAAGACACAACAGGACACAGATGACGCGGATGGAACGGATGAAGCCGTTCGACGCCGAGACGCGCGTCAAAGTCCTGCACGAGGCGCCAAAAAGAGAAGCGGCCCGCGAGTCTCGCGAGCTGCTCCCTCGATAAGCCCTTCTGCTATCCCTTCTGCAATGGCGTCAGCGGGGCTATGTCTCCAACCGTGTCTCGGAGAACTCTTGAGACCCTATAGTCTCTAACAGAAAGAGAGAATGCGGAGGCGGCATGGGCGTCTTGCCCCTGAAAGACGGGCGGGACGCCTGTACCACTCTTTTTCTGTTAGCGGATCTTAACCCCCAAAGTACTGCTCGAGCTTTTCGGAGAACTCGGGGGAGTCGCCGAAGCCGTTGACGGCCGATTCGAGCGCCGCGCCGCCGCCCGCGCCGAGAATCCCCGTCCACCACGCCAGTTCGTTGTCCGACGGGAAGCGCGACATGAAGGCGCGGTAAAGCCGGACGACCTGATCCTGAGCGCGCGTATAGGGCGCCGTGGGCGGCCGGCTCTGGTACTCTTCGGAGTTGAAGAGATCGAGCGCCATATCCTTGGCCAATTGCCGGCGATCGGTCGCCTGGTGGAAGCGGGCGGCCCAGTAGTCGAGCCCTCCCTTGTCGACCAAGCGGTCGAGAATCCCGATGTACATCGTCGTGGCCATGTTGCGAATCGGGTCGCCCTGAAAGCCGGGGACGACGGAATCGAACAGGCGGGCGGCTTCGTCGGACTCGGCGAAGATCGTCATGACCTGGGCGCGATTCCACGAGCCCGCGAGCCAGGCGTTGAGTTCGTCTTGCGTAGGCGCACGCTGGAGGAAAGTCTGGTAGCAGTCGGCGATGAACTGGGGGTCCGTGCGGTTGCGCAGGGCGTATTCTTCAGAGAGGAAGAAGAGGCGCGCCATTTCGCGCGTGGCGAACCGCGGGTCGATATCGAAGCTCTTGGCGTAGTTGAAGTACCCGTCTTCCCAGGCCGTCAGCGCCCCCGGCTCCGGGTCGCGATCGAGGATGGCGCTGTAGTAGTGGGTGATGAGAGCGGGGACGGCGCCTTGGAGCGGAGAAAGAGGCTGGGTTTCCGTGTATCGGAAAGCCCTTAAAGACTCCCCCGCCTCCCCATCCCCGCCGCCATCCAGCAGGTAGACGTAAATGGCCCCGTCCGTGTGCCGCCAGGCTTCGACGCGCAGGGCGTTCGACGTTAGACATTCCCCCTCGACGTCGATGACCGGCGCGCGCGGGTCGGAGACATCAATGGGAACAAGCCCCGCCTGCGCGTCGGCAACGAACAGGATGTTGTCGACCACGGAAATGTCTTCCGCGGGCAACGGGATCTGGATGATCTCGGAGCTGTCGCCCGCGCCGATGCGAGCCAGGCGCGCCGGCGGGCTCTGCGAGTAGTCCACGAGCAGAATGTCGCCCGGGTCCCCGGGGAAGTACACCATCTCCGGATTGCGGGGGTCCGCATCGAGTGAGTTGACGACGGAAGCCACGATGAGGGTCTCCGCCGTGCCGTCGCCGTCCTTGTCCCAGCGCCAGCTGTGGGGCAGCTTGTCCAAATACAGCTGGGCGATGGCCGACGCCAGACTGGTGTCGAGGGAGTAACCGGGCCCATACAGTTTCCCGTCAACGCCGAAGTTGAAGGCGCCAGTGGCGTTATAGTCGTAGTACCATTGGGCATGCCGCCGCACATATCCCGCGGAGAGACCGGTGCGCTCGAAGACGGTGTCGCTCAGGGGCGTCGGGTTGTACGGATCCGTGAAGTCCCAGCCGATGAGGGCGAAATCCCACCAGAAACGCCATTGATCCGAGGCCTCGTCCCGGCGATCTTGGTAGCGGTTGGCCAGAACGTAGAGAGTGTTGCCGGAGGATACCAGACACGGGTCGTTGTAGATCACGCGCTTGCGGTCGGCGAATCCATTGAGCCCCGGATAAGGGGAGATATCTTCGAACTTGGGCAGCTTGAAATCAACTTTCCGCCAGTTATTCGGGTTGTAGGTATCGTAGACGAAGAACGGAAGGTCCGACTGCACCTCGGCGGAGGTGGCGTCTATGTTCGGCGCAGTATTGAGCTCGCTGTAATCCCCCTGGCTCCGCTTGTAGAGCCCCGCAATCAGACGGTCCCCAACCGGCGCCAGGCGGATGCATTCCTCGTCCAGGGACGTGACCTCATGCACAAGGGTTGGGCTGGTGGGATTCGAGACGTCGATCTTGTGCAGGCCGGATCCTGCGACATACAGATACGGGCCATGTCTCACCAACTCATTGGCCCTCCCCGTTCCTTCGAAGAAGCCCTCGGCAATGGGCGCGATGACCCCTTGGGGGACTCGAATCCTCACCATGCCGCCGGCGATCGCGAGGGATCTGCGAGAAGCATCCACGGGCGCGGCTTGGCCCACACGAGGCGCTTGCTGTTCCGCTCTTGCCTGCGACAGGGGGTCGGATGAGGCGGCCTTTTCCTGGGCGGAAGCCGTCGCGCCGAGCGCCAGGGCGGCGGCGATGGAGAGGGCCAGGCCGAGAAGCGGGTTTCTGTGTCGGTTCATCATCGGGTCTCCTTCAGGGATCTTTTCGTGGACCTGGGCGGAATCCTGATGGGCGCATAGCGTCGGGGGCGGAGGGCCTTGCGCTCCTCCGCCCCCGGGCGAGGAGGACGGCGCTTATTTGTCGGCGGCGGTTTTCACGTCGTCGAAGAAGTAGTCGGGCAGATGCCATTTGCTGTCGATTCGCTCGTACCAGGCCATCTCCTCGGTGGTGAGTTCCGCTTCCTCGACGTCGATGATCGTGGGCGTCACGAAAAGGAAGAGCTCGGTCTTGTGGTCCTGGTTGTCCTTGTTCTTGAAGAGCCAGCCGAGGACGGGGATCTCGTGGAACCAAGGCACGCCCTGGCTCGTGTCGCTGAAGTCCAGTTGGCGCAGGCCGCCGATCATGACGGTTTCGCCGTCCTCGACGATGACGTTGGTGTCGGCGTCGCGCAGGTCGATGATGGGAACGGCGCTGACGCCGGACTGGAAGTCGCCGGCGTGGATTTTTTGCTGCGTGCGCAGGTTCAGGCGAATGAAGTTGTTGGGCGTGATGATGGGCGTGACGTCAATCTCGATGCCGACCTCCTTGAACTCGACCTCGACGGTGGTGGCGCCGCTGACGCTCGTCACGCCCTCGGTGTACGGGATCTCGCGCACGATCTTGATGCGGGCCGGGATGTTGTTCAGCGTTACCACGCGCGGGTTGGCCAGGATCTCGACGAGCTTGCGGCTCTCGAGGGCCTGCAGTTGGGCGGCGATGTTGAAGGTGCGACCGAAGATCGAAATGCGGTCGCCGAAAGCCCAGTCGAGGCCGACGCCGCCGGTGGCGGCGGGAAGGTTGAACTTCGCGCCGTCGGAGGGGACGGAGACGGTCTGGACGGTGTCGGGCGCGATGGTGCGCGTGATGCCGCGGGTTTGCGAGACCTCGGGCTCCTGCAGGGGATCGGTCGTTGTCTCGGTGATGGTTTCGGTGATGGCCTCCTGGACGCCGGAGACGGTTTCCTGGATCAGGCCGTCGACGAAGCTCGTGCCCTGGGCGTCGCGGCGCCAGATGTCCATGTTGATGCCGAGCTGGCGCCCGGCGTCCATCTGCATGTCGATGAGGCGCGCTTCGACCATCACCTGCCGGTCGCCGACGTCCAGTCGCTCGATGAGTCCCTTCATGATGGTCAGTTGGGGCGGCGTGTCGGTGATGATGAGGGTGTTGGTCTCGGCGTTGGCGACGATCTTGCCGTGCTCGGAGGTGAAGTTCTCGAGCGTCTTGGACAGTTCGGCGGCGCTGACCCAGTTCACCTGGATGGTCTCGGTGCGGGTCTCGACGTCCGTGATGCCCACGGTTTTGGCGTCGACGATGCGCACGATGTTCTCTTCCTCGGAGACGACGTAGGCCAGGTTGTTGACGGCCAGGATCTGTTCCAGGGCGATGCCGAGTCTGATGTTCTCCAGGTGGAGGGTCACCTTGCCCGAGACCCCCTCGGGGTTCATGATGATGTTCAGGCCGGACTTGGCGGCGATGGCGCGCAGAACGTCCTGGAGCTCGGTTCCTCGGAAGTCGAGGAGCATCATCCGGCTGGCCAGGATCTCATTGGCCTCGGTGAGGGGCCGCTCCTTCTCCCGCTCGCCGAGGTCGCGGTACTTGACCGTGCCGGTTCCGCTTCCGACCGCTTCGGGCGCGGGAGGGGACTCCCTTTCGCCGCCCGGGTCGGCCTGGGTCTCCGATTCACTCGCGACCGCGGTCTGGGCCACAACCAGAGCCTTCGAGAGGTTGCGCAAGGCGGAATCGGGGAAACTCACCTCGGCGGGGTCGCCGGCCGGCGCGCGGCTCCCCAGAAATAGAGTGAGTGCTGCAACAATCGCGGGGATGAGTGGTTTCGTTCTTCTCATGGGACTAGTCACTCTCCTTCCTGGACGCGCACGGGAAAAGGTGTGCCTCTCACTTCGTAGAGGACGACGTCTCGCTCGATGTGTTTGACGAGGATGTCCTCGGCTTGGCCCGGCACCAAGTCGTTAATCTTCAGAATGAACTCGCCGACGACGCAATAGGGCTCTTTTGCGTCGACGATGACGCCGCTGGTGTGGATCCTGACCCAGTTGGGCAACTCGGGAGGGCGGTCCTCGGGGGCCTTGGCGGCGATCTCGGCCTCGCGCGCCTCGGTTTCGAGTTCGGACACTCTCGTCAGCCCCTCAATCGCCTCGGCGCGAGCCTGCTCGAGGTCGCCCGTGACCAGGTTCCTGGCGCTCAGCGCCGCCACGAGTTCCATAATCTGGGTGAAGACGCTCCGCGCCTCGTCCCACTTCTTGGAGGCGATGGCGTATTCGGCGATCTCCATCAGTTCTTTGCTCTTCACTTGATCGCGAGTCCAAGGCAACGTCATGGGATCTTCCCTGCCGCGGGGGTTGTAAATGAACTCGGCGTCCTCGGCGATGATCTTGCGGAAGACGGGGTTGTCCCTGAGGAAGGTTTTCGGGTCTGCTTCGTCTATCTCCCGGTCCCCCGCGACTTGCCCCGGAGCGGCGGGAAGAGTCCCCTCCTCCCCTTGTTCTTGTGTCTCTTCACGGACCTCGTCCGCGATCTCCTGGGGTTCCGGGGCCGGCGACTCGCGGACTTGGTCCGCCTCGTCCTGCCCCGAGGCGACACGGGAAGGCTTCATCTTTTCGGCCACGCCTTGAATGCTGTCGGAAAGATCCTGCGCAAGGGCCGGCGAGCATGCCAGACTGACCAGAAGACCGACGACAAGCAGGACCGGCCGCAACGCCCGGGCCCTGAAGATCTCTTTCATCACGCCTTTCTCCTTTCGCGCGCCGGGAAGAGCTTAGCGCTCCTTGAACATGAAGGTCGCTATGTCCACCGAGATGGGATGGCGGCTCGGCCTCGCCGCGTCGTTGGAAACCGTCAAGTTCCGCACCCGCATGAAGCGGCCTTTGTTCTCTTCGACGAGATTGAGGAACTGACCGAATTCATGGTAGGGTCCGTTGACTTCGATGGCGTAGGGGATCTCGGTGAACAGGGCGAATTCCTGGAGCGCCCCCCGGGCGAGCCGTTTCTGGCGAATGTCGGTGCTGCGGAGGATTCCGCCCAGTTCGCGGAGGAATTCGGGGGACTCGGCCGACTTGGGCAGGAGCTTGGAGACTTCGTCGATGGCTCGTTTGAGCTCCTCGTACTCAGGGGTCTGCGTGAGATCCCTGAGCTTCTGGATCTCTCTGAGTTTGGACTCGACCTTCTTGAGCTCGGCTCGAAGTTCGACCGCCTTGTCCTTGTCTCCTTGGACGCGGCCTTTGAACACCATGAACCAGAAATAGGCCATGAGGATCAGGCCAATGACGCCGAAAATGACAACGGCCATGAATGCTTTCTTCTGCTCCTGATTGAACGCCATGGTTGTGGACCTTTCCCGCGTCGATCGTCGGCCGCCGGCGGCCAAGCGTGCGGCCGTCCGATAAGCGCTATCCCTCGTCCCTATAGACCGGCAGCGTGGTGAGTCTGAATTCAAACGCCCACACCAGAATGCCGTCCTGGCGCCTTTCCTCCATCACGCCGAGCTGGATCTCGTTCTGAAAGAAATCCATGAAGCGGCGCTTGTCCCCTTTGGGTCCCGCGCTCTCGTGGCCCTGAAGGGCGCGCTCGAATTCAACGACCTTGTCAAAGCGATCCGTCGGTAGCTCACCCGTGCCGACGGCGTTCAGGACGAGGGTCTGTTTGATGAGGGGCTTCTCGATTCTCTTGGGCTCCTCTCCCGGATCCTCGGAGATCTCCTTTGCGTCGAAGGCCGCCTTCTTTCTGGCCCAGTCGGCGCGCGCTATGGCGGACTGCCGGGTTTCGACCATCTCTCTGTCTTCAATCACTTGGGCGCCGGTGAGATAGACGCCCTCGGGCCGGAGATCGGCCAGCATGTTGAGTTTCTCGGACCACAGGAGCCGCTTCTCAGGCATCAGGACCTCGAGAATCTCCTTTTGATTTCGCAGGAGGTTCCATTCCGCAAGCTTCTCCTTGTGCGCCTCCTGCTCCTTGTCGAGGAGCGCCTTCGCCTTGTCGAAGGCGTTCTGAACTTCCAGCCTCTCGCTCTTCGCCCCGCTGGCCCGCTTCCAGATGACCGTGTATCCGACCACCGCCCACAGAACGAGGAAGAAAGCGGCCACGAGCCCGATCGCGAGCCCGGGAGCGATGGCCGAGGGGGCGGCGACGGCGGCTTTGGCCCGGACTTTCTTGCCCTGGAGTTCGGGTGGGAGCAAGTTGATCTTGATCATGGGTTCAGTCCACCACCTTTCTCAAAGCCAAACCGATTCCCACACTGAGCATGTGTCGGTTGTCACGCAGAACGTTCGGGTCGATGTCGGCGCCAGTCACCGGAATGCGAAGGAGCGGATCGATGACTTCGACCGGCAAGTTCATCTCGCTCTGGATGAAGTTATCCAATCCATTAAGGCTTGCGGCGCCGCCCCCAATAACCAGTCTCCCAACGGAAAGGCCGCGCGATTGGTTCTCGAAAAACTGGATGGACCTGCGAATTTCGCTGACGAGGTTGTTGAGGGTGCTGCGGATGGCGCGCTCGGCGACGGCTTCCCGGTCAGAGCCCTCCTCGCGACCCGTCCCGCCGGTCATGGCCTCGACGGTGCTGCGGATGGTGTCCCTCAGACTTGCGGACCCCTCCGCCTCGGGCTGCTCGGCCCCGCCGGGTTCTCCGGGCCGACCTTTGGGCGCCCCGCACTTGATTTTCAAGGCTTCCGCGTCGGCGGCCGAGATGTCCAACCGTTGGCGAATGGCGTTCGTGATGTTGCCTCCGCCGATGGATATGTCCCGCGAGAAGCGGGGCATGCCCGCCATCGTGACCGAGATGCTGGTGATGTCGCCGCCGATATTGACGAGGCCAATCACTTCAGAGGGGTCCGTCCGATAGTTCATGTCGTAGCAGTTCAGAAAGGCGAAAGAATCGACGTCGACCAGAACCGGGGTGAGGCCCGCCTCTTTGACCAAGCTCACGTGGTCGTTAATCAGGTCTTTGCGAACGCACGCGAGCAGAACGTCGAGCCGGCCTCCCTCGCCTTCCGTCGAACGGCCAATGATGGCCGAATCGATGTTGACGTCTTCGACGCGAAAGGGGATGTACTCCTCGGCTTCCCAGCGCAAGGCGTTCTTCAGCTCCGCCTCGGGCATCTCGGGCAGCTGGATATAGCGAACGATGATCGACTCGCCCGCGACGGCCGTTACGGCCTGAACCGCCGTGATTTTCGCGGTAGTCAGGGCGCGCTTGATGGCGTCGATGGCGGCCTGGCGCACCTCCTCAGGGGACGCGGGTTTCTCGCCCGAGGGGTAGATGTCGGCGACGCCGAACTTCTCGAGCTCGATGTTCTTGCCCGCTTTCTTGAGCTGGGCCGCCTTCACGACGCGCGACCCGATGTCCAACCCGATGCTTGGGCGCGACCAGAAAGCCATGACAATCCCCTTTCATCCAGCGCACAGAAAAGGCGACCGAACACACGCATGCCCCTGCGGGGTTCGATCGCCCAAAGCCGGATTCGGCGCACTCAAATAGCTCACGTCTTTACGACACAAGCCCAACACCGAATCTAATATATCAGGAAAAAGGGGGAAGCGCGCAAGGAGAAAGTGACGTGTTGGCCCACTTTTTTTTATGGCCTCCGGGGGCTGAATGCGCGCCCGGGAGGGCCAACCCGCCTGTCCGAAGACGAGCGGGGGGGCTTGCGGTCCGATTTTGGAACGGACCTTCAGTTCTCGGAAGGGGAGCCGTTCTTTTCCCCTCTTCCTGTCCCGGCCGGGTAACGGATGGCGCCCAGGTCGTTCTCTTCAAGGAACTCATCGTCAAGGAGTTCCTCGTCGAATTCTTCCTCTTCGTCTCTGGCCAGACGCCGAAGGAGCAGGAGCGCTCCAACCACGAGGGCAAGAATGAGGATCAGTTTGATGAACCAAGGCCAACCGTGGGCCTTCTTCTCTGGCGGTTGCTTGGCTTCCGCCGGGATTGACTCTTCAATGAGGGCGCGGATTTCTACCATTTCCCGTTCCACGGCCGCGATGCTTTGCTTCATCTCTTCGAGCCGACGGGACAGATCAACCTCATTCGTGCGCACTTGCTCGGACATGGCGGCGCTCTGGAGCTGGAGATCCGCCGTTTTTTCCTGCAAACGGTCCACGTTCGCCCGCAGGCGTTGGGTGCGTTCCTGGCGGGGATCGATCTTCACTTCGGGGGACGTTTCGCCGCACGACATGGCGAGAAAGGCGCCGAGGGCGAGGAAAAGGGTGAAAAGAGGAACGTATCGAAGCATCTGCCGGAACCTCCGTTTACGCAAGATGGGGGGTCTCCATTGGATTTGCGGATTTTCGGGCGCCATCGCGTGGCGCGCTAGGAGATACTATGCTCACCGCGACGTGATGTCAACCAACTCCGCGAGCGAAATCGATCGAGCCCGCTCGCCCTGTTTGCGAAGCCGGCGCCGGCCTCTCACCCGGGGATAGGCTGAATCCACCCGCGCAGGCCGCTTTCCGTCATCCAGTCGACGATCCGTCTGTAAGCCTGAGGGTCGACTCGTCGATTGAGAGGGGGCGTCTCGGGGGCTTTGAAAGCCGGGAAGTACTGACTCATGAGGGAGACGTAGGCGGAGGGGGACACGCGATCGCGCAGGGCGCCCAGGAGGGGAATGCTGTCGCACTCGGCGCCAGGAAGCACAAGGTGGCGCACCAAGAGCCCCCGCACGGCGATTCCGGCGTCATCGAGAACGAGATCGCCCACTTGACGCTGCATTTCGCGCAGGGCCTCGATGTTGCGTTCCGGATAGTCGGGAGCGTCGCTGTAGCAGCGCGCTTTGTCGGCGTCCCCGTACTTAATGTCGGGCATGTAGACGTCAACGACGCCGTCGAGTTGTCGCAGGGTTTCGACTCTCTCGTAGCCGCTCGTGTTATAGACGATGGGAAGACGGAACCCGCTTTCCACGGCGATGGCCAGGGCCGAGACAATGGCGTGCAGATAGTGGGTGGGAGTCACGACGTTGAGGTTGTGGCATTCTTGGCGCTGCAGGTCGAGGAAAACCTCAGCCAGCCGCTCGTGGCTCGTCTCGCGCCCGTGGCCGAGCTGGCTGATGGGGTAGTTCTGGCAGAAAAGACAACGAAGGGTGCAGTTGGCGAAAAAGACGGCGCCCGATCCGCGCCATCCACTGATGGGCGGCTCTTCCCCGTGGTGGGGATTGCTGCTGGAGACCGAGGCCATCAGGCCTCCCCGGCAGTAGCCTTTCCGGCCCGCGACGCGATCAACGCCGCACGAGCGAGGACACAGGGAGCAGGCTCGGACGCTCTCCCGCAGGACTTCGGCGCGAACGGCCAACTCCCCCGATTCGGCCAGATCGAGGTAGTCGGGCGTGGAACGGGGCTGGGACATCGGCTTCCGGCGGCTGGCCCGCCTTACTCGTCGGGCGCCGCCACGTCGGCGCGCGCGAGAGCTTCTTCTCCCGGCGCCCCGCGCCCGACCTCGCCCTCCGCGACGCTCTCGAGGGGGCCGCCATCCTCTACTACGGGCTCGACGGCGATGTTGCGGTAGCAGGCCAACCCCGTGCCGGCTGGAATGAGGAGTCCCATGATGACGTTTTCTTTCAGGCCGGTCAGGCAATCGATCCGTCCGCGCACGCAGGCGTCGGTGAGGACGCGAGTCGTCTCTTGGAATGAGGCCGCGGAGATGAACGAGTCGGTTTCGAGAGAAGCCTTCGTCAGTCCCAGAAGCCGGGGACGCGCCACGGCCGGCTTTCCGCCTTTGGCCACCGTGCGCTCGTTCTCGGCCTGGAACTCGAATTTATCCACCTGCTGGCCGTACAGAAACCGGGTGTCGCCGACTTCTTCGACGATAACCTTCTTGAGCATCTGGCGCACGATGCACTCGATGTGCTTATCGTTGATGCCGACTCCTTGGAGGCGGTAGACCTCCTGCACTTCGTTAAGAAGGAACTCCTGCACCGCCTTCTCGCCCAGCACGCGCAGAATGTCGTGGGGGTTGGGGGAACCGTCGGTAAGGGCGTCGCCGGCGGACACTTTCTCGCCGTCGCGGACGGTCATGTGTCGAACCAGGGGGACGTTGTAAAGGACTTCGTCGCCATTGTCACCCAAGATACTGACCTTCCGCACTCCCTTCACAATGCCCCGGAACTGCACGGTTCCGTCGATTTCGGCGATGAAGGATGCGTCCTTGGGCTTGCGCGCTTCAAAGAGCTCGTCGATGCGAGGCAGACCGCCGGTGATGTCTTTCGATCGAACCTGGATGCGGGGGAGACGGGCCAGCACCCGGCCGATCTCGACGGGATCGCCGTCATGAACTCGCGCGGCGAGAACGGCGCCGGCCGTCAAGGCGTACTTGGATTTGACGTTGCCCTCCTCATCGACAATCTGAATCGAGGGATGCCGCTTCTCCTTGTGTTCGGTGATCACGCGGTGGGTGAGGTTGGTTTTCGGATCGAAGTCCTCCCGCGCGGTCATGCCTGGAATCACGTCGACGAATCGGGCCCGGCCCGCTTCCTCGGCAAGAATAGGCGTATGGTGGGGGTCCCATCGCACGAACTGCTCGCCCTTCTCAACTCGCTCGCCATCCCCCTTGGTGATCGCCGCCCCGTACCGGATGCTCGGCAGAACCTGGGTCGTGTTTCCCTCGTTGTCCTCAACGCGGATCGAACCGGTGCGGTTAATCACGACATAGGTGTCATCGGACCGTCTCACCACCCGGAGACCGTCCTTGAAGCGCACGATCCCGTCTTCGGCGGCTTCGTACCAGCCTTCGAGCGACCGGCTGACGGCGCCGCCGATGTGGAAGGTCCGCAGGGTGAGCTGGGTGCCGGGCTCGCCGATAGACTGGGCCGCGATCACGCCGACCGCCTCGCCCAGCTCCACGATCCTCCAGTCGGACATGTCTCGCCCGTAGCAGTACGAGCAGACGCCGCCGCGGGTCTCGCAAGTGAGCACGGAGCGGATGAGCAGCTCTTCGTAACCGGCTTCCTCGATCTCGTGGGCCATCCCGTCGGTGATCATCTCGGTTCGCCGCACGATCACTTCCTTGGTGTTCGGGTTTGCGACGTCGTCGAGCGGCACCCGTCCCACGATGCGTTCGCGCAGGGGCTCGAGGATGCGCTCGCCCTGGGTGGTGACTTCCTTGATGGCTCTGGCCACGATGCCGTTGACGGTCCCGCAATCCTCTTCCATTACGATCAGATCCTGGGCCACGTCCACCAGACGCCGGGTCAGGTACCCCGCGTCCGACGTTTTCAGGGCGGTATCGGCAAGACCTTTCCGTGCGCCGTGGGTGGAGATGAAGTACTCCAACACCGACAGGCCTTCTCGAAGATTCGAGATGATCGGCTGCTCGATGATCTCGCCGATGGAGCCGGTGATTTTCTTCGTGGGCTTCTGCATCAGCCCCCGCATGCCGCCGAGCTGGCGGATCTGGGACTCGCTGCCTCGGGCGCCCGAAGTGGACATGATATAGACGGGATTGAGCCCTTCCTGATCGCTCTTGAGTTGGCTCATCATGTCGTGGGCGACGCGATCGGACGTGTGGGTCCAAATGTCGATCACCTTGTGGTAGCGTTCCTCGTCGGTCAGATGCCCTCTTTCGTACTGCTGGCGGATCTTCAGGACATCTCGCTCTGAGTCGCCGATAATGCGGGATTTGCTCTCGGGGATCTTCATGTCCTCGAGTCCGATGGATATGCCCGCAAGTCTGGCGTGCTCGAAACCCAGGTCTTTGACCCGGTCGAGCATCCGGGCGCACTCCGTTTGGCCGCGCGTGCGGTGGACCAAAGCGACGATCTTGTTGAGAGTGGACTTGTTCATGGTCTCGTTGGCGAAACTGTAGCGCGTGTCAAAATACGAGATGGAATCGGGCAGCGCTTGATCGAACAGAATCCGACCGATGCTGGCATCGCACAGTTCGCCGTTCATGCGGACCCGGATGGGGGCCTGCAGTCCAACCACCCCGTGACTGTAAGCTTGGATGGCTTCCTCCGTCGAGGCGAACTTCATGCCCGCGCCCTTGCGGTTCTTGACGACGCGAGTCAGGTAGAAGCAGCCCAGCACGACGTCTTGGGTGGGAGAGGCCACGGGCTGTCCGGTCGAAGGGCTCAGGATGTTGTATTCAGCCATCGAGATCATCTTCGCCTCGAGCACGGCCTCGGTGGAAAGGGGAACATGGACGGCCATCTGGTCGCCGTCGAAATCGGCGTTGAAGGCGGCGCAGGCCAGGGGATGGAGCCGGATCGCCTTGCCTTCCACCAGTTTGGGCATGAAGCTCTGCACGCCGAGCCGGTGCAAGGTGGGCGCACGGTTGAGCAGGACGGGGTGATCCCGCGTGATGTCGTCGAGGATGTCATAGACGACCGCTTCCTCGCGTTCGATCATCTTCTTGGCGCTCTTGATCGTGTTGCAGTAGCCTCTGTGCTGGAGTTCCCGGATGATAAAGGGATCGAACAGCTCCAGGGCCATTTTCTTCGGCAGACCGCACTCGTTGAACTTCAGCTCCGGACCGACCACGATCACGGATCGTCCCGAGTAATCGACGCGCTTGCCGAGCAGGTTCTGGCGGAAGCGTCCCTGTTTCCCCTTGAGCATGTCGCTCAGCGACTTCAGCGGCCGGTTGTTGTGCCCTTTGGTCGGGCGTCCGCGCCGAGAGTTGTCGAACAAGGCGTCGACCGACTCCTGGAGCATCCGTTTCTCGTTTCGGAGAATGACGTCCGGCGCCCGGAGGTTGATCAGACGTCGGAGCCGGTTGTTGCGGTTGATGACGCGGCGATAGAGGTCGTTCAGGTCGGAAGTGGCAAACCGTCCGCCGTCGAGATGCACCAAAGGGCGAAGGTCGGGGGGAATCACGGGCAGGACGTCGAGAATCATCCACTCGGGACGGTTTCCCGAGGTGCGAAACGCCTCGACGACCTTGAGCCGCTTGATGACCTTGCTGCGCTTCTGGGCCGAGGTGGCTTTGCGCATCTCGATCGCCAGAGAGTCCGCCAGGGACTCGATGTCAAGTTGCTTGAGGAGCTCTTTGACAGCCTCGGCGCCGATCATGATGCGGACCGCGTCGCCGTAAGCCTCGACGTGCTTCCTTGCCTCCTCGTCGGAGACGATCTGCTTGTGCTTGAGGGGGCTGTCGCCGGGGTCCACGACGATGTAGTCCTGGAAATAGAGCACCTTGCCGAGGTCGCGCGGGCTGATGTCGAGGAGGTGGCTGATGCGGCTCGTCGTTCCTTTGTAGAACCAGATGTGACAAACCGGGGCGGCCAGTTTGATATGGCCCAGACGCTGACGGCGGACCCTGGACTCGATGACCTCGACGCCGCACCGGTCGCAGACGATGCCCTTGTACTTGATCCGCTTGTACTTGCCGCAGGAGCACTCCCAGTCCTTGACGGGGCCGAAGATCCTCTCGCAGAAAAGACCGTCTTTCTCCGGCTTGAACGTGCGGTAGTTGATGGTCTCGGGCTTTTTGACCTCGCCGAAGGCGCACTCTTTCTGCTCGGCGGGGGTCTTGCCGCATTTGCAGTTGCCCATGCGGTCGGTCTGCCGGCAGTGACGCCGGGACCATTGCAGGATCAGCTCGGGGGAGGCGATGCTGATTCGGCAGACCGCATTGAGCTTGCTCAGATCGAGAGAGGCGCCCTCGTCTTCCGCGGCTTGCAGGAGGGATTGGAACTGAGCCTGCGGAATCTGGCCCATGTTGCCGAGCCGGTCTTCCATTTTCTGCTCCTTTTCTCCGAGCTCGCGTCGTCCGCTGCGGGACGGCGGCCCCGAATTCCACTATTCTTCCTCTGCCTCGGAGTCGGACTCTTCCATCTCGTCCTCGTCGTCTTCCTCGGGCTCGTCGGCGTCCATATCGTCGGCGTCGAAGGCTTCCATTTCCTGAAGGTCATCCTCGTCGATCTCGGCTTCGCCGAACTCTTCCTCGACATCCTCAGACGCCTTCTTCAGATCCTCGACGTTGATCAGCTCCATGCTCAGGCAGAGGCTCTGAAGCTCCTTGACGAGCACGTTGAAAGACTCGGGCACGCCCGGCGACAAGGCGTTCTGTCCCTTGATAATGGACTCGTATATCTTCGTGCGTCCGACGACGTCGTCGGATTTCACCGTGAGGAGTTCCTGGAGCGTGTGGGCCGCGCCGTAGGCCTCGAGCGCCCAGACTTCCATCTCGCCGAAGCGTTGGCCGCCGAACTGCGCTTTGCCGCCCAGAGGCTGCTGCGTGACCAGGGAGTAAGGGCCGATGGAGCGAGCGTGCATCTTGTCGTCCACCATGTGGGCGAGCTTCAACATGTAAATGTACCCGACCGTGACGGGACGGCTGAAGGGCTCGCCGGTCAGGCCGTCGTAGAGAATGGTCTGGCCGGTCTCCGGGAGGGAGGCCTCACGAAGAAGGGCCTGGATCTGTTCCTCGGACGCGCCATCGAAGACGGGGCTTGACACGGTGATCCCGAGGCTCTCGGCCGCCCAACCCAAATGGGTCTCCAAGATCTGGCCGACGTTCATTCGGGAGGGAACGCCGAGGGGATTGAGAATGATGTCGACCTGCGTGCCGTCGGCGAGGAAAGGCATGTCCTCAACGGGAAGGATCTTGGATATGACGCCCTTGTTTCCGTGGCGTCCGGCCATCTTGTCGCCGATCGATATCTTGCGCTTCTTGGCAATGTAGACTTTGACGAGTTTGATGACGCCGGGCGGCAGTTCGTCGCCGGCCTTGATCCGATCGACCCGATTCCTGGCGGTTTCCTGGACTTCGTAGTCCGCCTTGCTGCACTCCTGGAAAAGGGTTTTCACTTCCGCTCCGACATGGCCGTCGACGGGAAGCATCCCGGTGTGAAGGCATCGGCGGACGTACTGTACGACTTTCTCAGTGACGCGTCCGCCTGGCTTCAGAACCACGGAACCGTCCTCGAAGTTGGCGATCGGCTTGTCGATCTGCGCGAGAAGGTCCGCTAGCTTCTGGTTGAAATCGGACCAGAGCTGGCTCTGTTTGGCCTCGCGTTCCTTTTCGATGACCGCGATGGATTCCTTGTCTTGGCGGTCGGAACGGCTCGTGCGCTCTTTGCGGGAGAAGACCTTGATGTCCACGACGATTCCCTGGGTGCCTGGGGGGCAGCGCAAGGAGGCGTCGCGCACGTCCCCGGCCTTCTCGCCGAATATGACGCGGAGGAGCTTCTCCTCACTGGTCAGGTCGGTCTCGCCTTTGGGAGTGACCTTCCCCACCAGAATGTCGCCGGCGTTGACTTCGGCGCCCACGTATACGAGCCCGTCTTCGTCCAGCTTCGAAAGGGCTTCCTCGCTGACGTTGGGAATGTCGCGGGTGATCTCTTCCTTGCCGAGCTTGGTGTCGCGCGCGTCGATCTCGAACTCCTCGATATGGATGGACGTGTACACGTCGTCGGTGACGAGGCGTTCGCTGATGATGATAGCGTCCTCGAAATTGTAGCCCCGCCACGACATGAAGGCGACCAGCAGATTGCGCCCGAGGGCGAGAATCCCGTCCTTGGTTGCCGGTCCGTCAGCCAGGACGTCTCCCTTCTTGACTCTCTGGCCGGGGGAGACGATCGGTTTCTGGTTGACGCACGAGTTCTGGTTCGAACGACGGTACTTGGCCAGAGGATAGAAGTCCTCCTCCCCCATGTCGTTTCGGACGATGATCTCGCAGCTCGTCACCCGGGCAACGGCGCCGGCGTTTCTCGCCAGAACGATGACCCCCGAGTCCTCCGCCACGCGTTGCTCCATCCCGGTGCCCACGATGGGGAACTCCGTGTGCAGCAGGGGCATGGCCTGGCGCATCATGTTCGAACCCATCAAGGCGCGGTTGGCGTCATCGTGCTCGAGGAAAGGCACCAAAGCGGCCGAGACGCTCACCACCTGCTTCGGCGAGATATCCATGTAGTCGATCTCCGAGGGCGAGAGCACGACGAAGTCGCCGCGGTGGCGGCACTGGACAAGTTTCTTGATGAATGCGCCGTCCTCGCCCAGCGGGGCGTTGGCCTGGGCGATGCGGTACTCGTCCTCGACGTCGGCGGTGAGGTAGCTGATCTGTTTGGTGACTCTGCCATCGAGGACTTTTCGGTAGGGGGTCTCGATGAAGCCGTAGGGATTGATGCACGCGTAGGAACACAAGGAACTGATGAGGCCGATGTTTGGCCCTTCGGGGGTCTCAATGGGACAGATCCGGCCGTAGTGCGTATGATGCACGTCGCGCACTTCGAAGCCGGCGCGATCGCGCGAAAGTCCCCCGGGACCGAGCGCCGACAGACGGCGCTTGTGCGTGAGCTCCGAGAGGGGGTTGGTCTGATCCATGAACTGGCTGAGCTGGGAGCGGCCGAAGAAATCCTTGATCGCCGTGTCGACGGGCTTGGAATTGATGAGGTTGTGGGGGAGCATGTTCTCCAAGTCAATGATGCCCATTCGCTCGCGCGCGGTCTTCTCGACCTCGGCCAGCGCCATGCGGATCTGGTTCTGGAGCAATTCCCCCACCGAGCGCACGCGGCGGTTGCCCAAATGATCGATGTCATCCACCTCCGTCTTCTCGGCGACGAGATCGAGCATGTGCTTCATGGTGTTGACGACGTCCTGGCGCGTTAGAAGACGGCTGTCGTCCTTTCCGTTCGCGCCGAAGCGCTGGGAGATCTTGTGGCGCCCCACGGCGCCGAGATCGTAGCGCTTCTCGTTGAAGAACATGTCGTCCACCAAACGGTCCGCCGCTTGAAGGCTGATGGGATTGCCCGGCCGCATTTTGCGGAAGAACTCGAGCAGGGCGTCCTCGAAGCTCTTCGCTTTGTCCTTGGCCAAGGTACAGAGAACAACGTTGCTCTCCTCATGGGCGACTTTGATGAGTTTGACGGATTCCACTCCACAGGCGGCGCAACGCATCAGAAAGGTCGTCGTGACACGGCCAAAACACTCGCCGACAATCTCACCCGTTGACCTGTCGACCACATCCGCGGCGAGGAAGCGGCCGAGGACGTCCTCGTAGGCCTCGGCGACCGTAAGGACGACCTTCTTCACGCCGGCCTGGTCGAGCTGGTCGGCCAGTTTCTTTGTGACCTTCGCTCCCTGCGAGGCGATCTTCCGTCCCGTCTCTGGATTGGCGACGTCCTCCACGAGGGATTCGCCGATGAACCTCGGCAGGTCGGCGACCTTGGTGGCGCCCTTGCGGAAATCGTCGAGAGCGACGGTCTCGGTTTCGAAAAACGCACCGGCGATATCTTCGTTCGTGGACAAGCCCATGATGCGCAGAAAGGTGGTGGCGGGGATCTTTCTCCGTCTATCCACGATGACGTTCATCACGTTGGAGATGTCGATCTCGAACTCGATCCATGCCCCGCGATAGGGGATGACGCGGGCCGAGTAGGTTGTCTTGCCGTTGGGGTGGATGGCCGAGGAGAAGGAGACGCCGGGGGAACGGTGCAGCTGACTGACAATGACGCGCTCCGCCCCATTGATGATGAAAGTGCCCTCATCAGTCATCAGGGGCACCTCACCCATGTAGGCCTCCTGTTCCTTGATGTCCCGGATCTCGACCTGACCCGCCTCCTCGTTGTCCTCACGGACGATCAGCTGGAGTTTCACCTTCAGGGGCACGCTGTAAGTCATGCCCCGCTCGGTGCATTCCTGGATCGAGTACTTGGGGACGCCGAAAGTGTACTCGACAAACTCCAGTGACGAGGGCGTGGAAGGCGTCGTGATGGGAAAGACGCTCGTGAAGGCCTCCTGGAGGCCCGCGTTCCCGCGGACGTTGGGCGCTGCGTCTTTCTGCAGGAACTCCTCGTAGGATTTCTTCTGGGTCTCAAGGAGGTAGGGCACCTCCATCACGGTCGGGATCTGCTCGAACGAGTAGATCAGCGGATTCTTGGACGTCTTCTTCAAGGTGGAGAGAATCGAGCCCATACGGGGAACTCCTCCCGGCAAGACTGGCGGCCGGCGGCGCGGGAATCATCGGAATCCCCGCGCGTCGAACCTAAGACAAGAAAGGCCGCACCCTGCCTTTGCCCGTGTCTCGCCCCGGCAAAAGCGGCGCCACGGCGAACGGAACCCGGCAGCGCCGCTCGCGAGGGGGGACAACGCCTCCCGGAGCGCGGCGGCGAGACACGCGCGCACGGCTTGATGGCGACAGGGCCGGCCATCCGCGCGCCTCGAGGCCGGCGCAAACGCTGTCGAAACGCGGCGGGCTACTTGATCTCCACTTTTCCGCCCACCGCTTCGATCTTCTTCTTGATCTCTTCGGCTTCAGACTTCGAGACATCTTTGGCCAACTCCGCGGGCGCTGAATCGGCGAGGGCTTTGGCCTCCTTCAATCCCAAGCTGGGATTGGTCGAGCGAATCTCCTTGATGACCTTGATTTTCTCGGAGCCAACGTCGGTCAAGCTGACGGTGAATTCCGTCTGCTCTTCGGCGGCGGCCTGCGGGTCACCCGCCGCCGGGGCGGCCGCGACGCCCACGGGAGCTGACGCGGATACGCCGTACTTGTCACAGAAGGCGGTCACGAACTCGTTGATTTGGAGGAGCGTCCATCGATCGACGGCCTCGAGAACTTCGGTGGGAGTCAGATCTGCCATTTCTTCAGTATCTCCTTACTCAAGTTGCTGGTTTACATTTGCGATGGGATTCCGCGCGCCTCGCCCTCCGCGAGGAGGCAGAGGGACGACGCAATCAAGACTCCATCAGGTCCGCTCGCGCTTGCATCGCGTAAGCGATCTTGGCCATGGCCTGATGCAGGGCGGTGGCCATCTGACGCGCCGGGGCGAGCATCGTTCGAGCCATTTGCGTGAGCAGTTCGGCCCGCCCCGGCAACTTGGCCAGCGCCACGATCTTGTCAAGACCCACACGCCGTTTCTCGAGCAAGCCGCCGAGAATGCTGAGGGTCGCGTTCCCCTCGGCGAACTTCGAGCAAACGCGAGCCGGACCCGTCGGGTCGTCATAGCCGAAAGCCAGGGCCGTAGGGCCCGCCAATACGTCGTCCAGCGGGTCGCACTCGGCGTCCTGCAGCGCCCGCTTTGTGAGACGGTTTTTCAGGACCTTCAGTTCGCCGCCGGCCTCGCGCAACTGCTTGCGCAAGGTCTGCATCTGAGCGACCGTCAGTCCCTGATAGTTCACCACAACCACGGAATCGGCTCGCCTCAGGCGATCGGTCGTCTGCCTGACCACTTCGATTTTCAGGGGTTGCACCATGGTGTCTCCGACTCTCTCCTTTCCAATCCCGACGCGATCTGTCAATCCGGAAGACCGCGCCGGGGGAAGCCGAAGATTGCCGCGAGAGTCTGGCGGCGGGAGGAGGATCTCTTGAGGGGCGTGGCCCCGGGCGATCTCCACCACCCCCGACGTCTTCCGGCGAGAAGGGCTTCACGAGCGAAGCGCGGATTCCGTCTCGGCAGGCGCTCTCGCTCGGGCGACAAGCCTTTACTCCCCTTGCCCCTTCGGCGGTCAGCCCTCAGGAGGCGGGAACCTGCTGTCTTTGACGGTCGAGATGCGTTTCAGTGAGGCCGCTCCAGGCGGCCGTTGCAGCAAGAGTCCTTTCCTCAGGAATCAAGAGGCGCCGCGCCGTCTGCTGGCGCAAGGGCCGGGCCAACTCCCATGCCTTTATCCTTCGTACGCAACCTTCACGCCCGGTCCCATGGTGCTGCTCAAGGAGATTGAGCGGACATAGGCCCCCTTGAGCGCCGCGGGCCGGGCCTTTATCACGGCGTCGAGATAGGTGGACACGTTGTCGACCAGTTGCTTGTCGGAGAAAGACATCCTCCCAACAGCGGCATGCACGATGCCGTTGCGGTCGACCCGATACTCCACTTGGCCGGATTTCAGCGACTCAACGGTTTCTGCAACATCGAAGGTCACGGTGCCTGTTTTGGGATTGGGCATCAAACCCCGCGGCCCGAGCAGACGACCCAGTTTGCCCACTTCCCGCATCATGTCCGGCGTCGCGATCACGGCGTCGAATTCCAT
>DATKZW010000353.1:0-5152 GCA_035527775.1 Sumerlaeia bacterium
GTTGCTGGCTTGACGTTGATTGCCTCCGCCCTCTTCCACGTTCGCAAGAGATGGATCCTCGTCGGCGCGTTGTCTGCCGCCGTGGCGTTCTTCCTCGCCATGAATATCTTCTCTCTCAGCCCTCTGCACAGCACCGTGGGATACATCTACGGGAACGAAACCGCCCTGCAACTCGCAGGCAAGCGATTCGGGATGAGGTTGTTCATGTGCTGGGGGGCTACCGTCATCGCCGCTGTAGCGGCGTGGCGCCTCAGGGGCAGACGGATTGACTGGCGTTGGGCGCTCGGCACGCTCGGCGCCGGTCTGGGGGCCGCCATCCTCAGTGGCGCCAGCCTGCTGGGTCGCTATGCGCCGTGGCTCACGCAGATGAAATGGTCCAAGTTCCTCTCAACCGGAATCACGGCTCTTCTGTTTGTCCTGCTCACCGGAATTCTTGCCGAGGCCTTTCAGAACCGTCGAGGCAGAAGGAAAGAACCGGCGGCATAACATCCGGATGCTACGGACGGCGCTGCGCGCCGCAGCTGATGCCGAAGCCGGTATCCTCCCACTTTCTTCCGGTGATACTTGTGGAGGCGGGAGTCTGGACTCCGGAGTCTGGAGGCAAAGAGGATAACGCCGGGCATCGTGTCTGTCTCCCGGCTACAGTCTCCAGACTCCGGACTCCCGAGCGCGAAATGAGAGACCATAGGAAACTTCGGGCTTTCGAGTTGGCGGATGATCTTGTTGTGGCCGTGTATGCCGCCACGAAAGGTTTTCCGCGCGAAGAACAGTTCGGACTGACCTCTCAGATTCGGCGGGCGGCGGTTTCGATTGCGTCCAACATTGTTGAAGGCTGCGCCCGCAACTCGCAAGCGGACTTCCTCCATTTCCTCGATATGGCCTATGGCCCAGCCCGCGAGGTTGAATATCAGGTAAGCCTTGCCCATCGGCTTCGTTGCCTGTCTGCCGGCGACTTTCAGTCTCTCAACGCCAAGTGCGAGGAAACAGCCAAGGTCCTCCACGGCCTAATCCGCTCGCTGCGCAAGCCCTGACCTCAAGACTCCCGTCTCCAGTCTCCGGACTCCAGACTCCAGTCTCCGGACTCCAGCCTCCAGTCTCCGGACTCCGGACTCCGGACTCCAGCGCCCATCGAAACAGTTGACATCCGGAGCTTCGGTCAGCAGACTGGCAAGGGGTCGCGCCCGGAACGGCGCCGTTCGAGAAGAAGGTTTCAGGGGCGTGAGCCGGCGGAATGTCGCATACCGCGTCTGATGGGCCTTCCAGCCGGCGACAGGGAAATAACGGCCAGACCTCAGAAACCGAATCTGCTCGGGAGACACACTTGATGAGAATAGCAGCGGGCCTCGCAGCCATCGTCGCGGCGCTGACGATTCCATCCGCCGCACCGGGCGCCGCTCTTGATTCCCCGATAACTGTTCCGGGCTGCGTTCTCTGGCTCGACGCCGCCGACGTCGACGGGGACGGCGCGGCGGACCCGGCGCCCGAGGGCGCCGCGGTTGCCCAGTGGAGCGACAAATCCGGCCACCGTCATCACGCCGCCCAGAACGTCCCGGCGAGCCAACCCGTTCGCGCGCGGCATGGCGCCGGCGCGGGATCCGTTCTGCGGTTGCGAGGGGATGACTTTCTCATCACCCCCGTGCGCCGCGATTGGTCGGCCGAGGACTGGACGGTCTTCGCCGTCGCCTCGCTCGATCCGGACACTCCGCACAACTGGCGCGGCGTCATCGGCAACCGCTTCGGCCCGGGCGCCGCTTACTGGTGGACCCTCGGTACGATGGCGGACGGCAACCTCTACCTCGAGCTCGGCGCCGGGAACGGGGTCGTGACGCAGAACTTCCATGTCCGAGACTTCGGATTCCAGGTGTACAACGCCGTGAAGCGGGGCCCAAACTTCACGCTCCATCGAAACGGAACGGTTGCGGGTCACGCCGTGAAATCCCAGGTCGGGGACCGGACGAACGAGCTGCGCATCGGCCGCTGGTTCGGCGAAGGGCAGGAATGGCAAGGCGAGATCGCCGAGATCGTCATCTATGACCGGGCGCTGAGCGATGACGAGAGGCGCTCCGTGGAGTCGCAGCTCGCAACGAAATGGGGCGTCACGCTTTGGCCGGATCTTTACGAGAAGAAGAGAACATGGATCGAGTCGCTGATCGCGGCGCGCGAAGCCCAGCAGCCGCATCCCGACTCGTCGGCGGCGAATCGTCCAGACCCGGGACAAGACCTCTGGGTGCTTCTCGATCACGATTTCGCGGACGAGATCTCTCGCCGCGAAATGGCGTGGGAAAGGGAAGACAAGATTTGGGACGCCCCGTGGACGCCCGGCGACTTCGCCGAGCTCGGCCGGCGTTACGCCGCCGCGTCGCACCGCGCGTCAGGGATCCGCGAGCGGGCCGAAGCGTTGGCCCCGAAAGCGAACGACCTGGCGGCCCTAGACAAGGTCCGCGCCCTCTACCATCGAACGCGACGTTACGCGGAGACCCGCTCCCAGACGCAGCGCGCAGTGAACGTGCAGGCGTTGCGGCGCGCTATCGAGGACCTCGCGAAGACCTTTCCCGAACGCTATGAGGGGCGGCAGTATCTGAGAAAGCTAAGCATCTGGGAACGGCGGTTGCCGGATCTCAGCAAGGCCCTCGAGCGAGGCGATCCGCAGGCGCTGAGAGAGGCCGAGGATCTCCTTGCTTTCCAACGCGAGGCGCTTCTGGCCAATCCTCTCATGGATTTCGAGAAGATGCTCCTTGTCCGCCGAAGCGTCAAGAGCCCCGGTCTCGGCCTCGTGCAGAACTGGCAGAGCAACTGCGCTCTGCCACGGTCCGGCTTCGACGACGAGATCGCGACGCTGTCTCCCGTTTCGCCCGGGGGAGAATTGGCGACTCTCTACAGGCCCGAGAAACCGGTTTTCGTCGGCGACGTGGATCTCGACTTCGACGCCGAGAAGATGCTTTTCTCATCCATCGGGACTCACGACTGTTGGCAGATCTTCGAGATCGGAGTCGACGGCGCCGGCCTGCGCCAAGCGACTCCGGGCGATCAGCCCGACGTCGACAACTACGACGCCTGCTACCTCCCCGATGGCCGCATCATCTTCTCCTCGACCGCCTTCATGGTCGCTGTGCCCTGCGTCAACGGCAGCACGCGCGTGGCGAATTTTTATCGGATGGAACCCAACGGGACGAACATTCGCCAGCTCTGCTTCGACCAGGAGCACAACTGGCATCCCGTCGTGTTGAACAATGGGCGCGTCATGTATCTGCGCTGGGAGTACACGGACACCCCGCACAGTCATGACCGCGTTCTCTTTCACATGAATCCGGACGGGACGGGCCAGATGGAATACTACGGCAGCAACTCCTACTGGCCCAACTCGCTTTTCTACGCGCGGCCCATCCCCCCGACGCCCGGCCAGCCCGCCACCGCGCAATTCGTCGGCATCGTCAGCGGTCACCACGGCGTGCCCCGCATGGGCGAACTCGTCTTGTTCGATCCCGCTCGCGGACGCCGCGAAGCGGAAGGCGCCGTTCAGCGCATTCCCGGGTACGGAAAGAAGGTCGAAGCCATTATTGCCGACAACCTGGTCGACGCTTCGTGGCCCAAGTTCCTTCACCCCTACCCGCTGAGCGACAACTACTTCCTCGTATCGAGCCAGCCCGAACCGGGATCGAACTGGGGCGTTTACCTCGTAGACGTTTTCGACAACATGCTTCTCTTGAGAGCAGAGCCGGGCTGCGCGCTCTTCGAGCCGATCCCTCTGCGGAAGACCTTCAGGCCGCCCGTGATTCCCGACAAGGTCGACGTCGCGCGCAAGGACGGGGTCGTCTACCTCAGCGACGTTTACGCCGGCGGCGGGCTCGAAGGGGTCCCACGCGGCGCCGTCAAGGGACTCCGCCTGTTCACGTACCATTTCCTTTACCCCGGCATGGGCGGGCCGCAGGCCGTCGTCGGGATGGAAGGCCCGTGGGACATCAAGCGCATCATGGGCACGGTCCCCGTCGAGGCGGACGGCTCGGCGGCGTTCCGCGTTCCGGCCAACACGCCGATCTCCGTTCAGCCGTTGGACGAAGAGGGGAAGGCGGTCCAGCTCATGCGCAGCTGGTTCACGGCCATGCCCGGCGAGCAAATCTCATGCGTGGGCTGCCACGAGACGCAGAACTCGAGTCCGCCCGCGAAGCAAACCATCGCGTCGCGCCGTTCTCCGTCGGAGATCGCACCCTGGCGCGGTCCCGCCCGCGGCTTCAATTTCCAGCGCGAAGTGCAGCCCGTTCTGGATAAATACTGCATCGGCTGCCACGACGGACGGGCGCGCGCGGATGGCGCGTCCATCCCCAACCTGCGCGAGCAGAACCACATCACCGACTACACAAGCGTCTTCCACCACGGCGGCGTTGACGCGGGGCACTTCTCCGTCGCCTACGCCGAACTTCACCGCTTCGTCCGCCGCCCGGGCCTCGAAAGCGACTACCACATGCTCACCCCCATGGAGTTCCACGCCGACACGACCGAACTCGTCCAGATCCTGGGCAAAGGACACCACGGGGTCCAACTCGACGCCGAGGCGTGGGACCGGATCATCACCTGGATCGACCTCAATGCCCCCTACCATGGCACGTGGACCGAGATCGCCGGCAAGGAACGGGTCCAACAGCCGGCCAAGCGACGCCGCGAGCTGCTCAAACTCTACGCCAACGTCGACGACGATCCCGAGGCAATCCCCGCCTCCTGTCGCTATGTTCCCCCGACGGGAACGATGGGCGCCCCTTCGACGTCCGGCCCCGTCGCGCGCTTCGCAAGTCAGCAGGCGCTATGCCCCTCATGGCCGTTCGATGCGGCGGAGGCGAAACGCCGTCAGCGCCGCGGGCTTCGCTGGGAGCGCAGCATCGATCTGGGCGACGGCGTGAGGATGAGGCTCGTCCGGGTTCCCGCCGGCGAGTTCCTCATGGGGTCCGAATCCGGTCTTCCCGACGAGCGTCCCGTAACGCGCGTGCGCATCGAGGAGCCATTCTGGATGGGACGTTTCGAGGTAACCAACGAGCAGTACGCTTGTTTCGATCGGCGCCACGACAGCGGCGTCGAGGCGAGGTTCTCCATGCAGTTCGGCGTGCGGGGCTTCTACGTCAATAATCCCCAACAGCCCGTCGTGCGCGTCTCGTGGAAGGAG
>DATKZW010000354.1:0-5663 GCA_035527775.1 Sumerlaeia bacterium
GCCGACGCCGTCGCGCGCGCAGAGACGCACGCCAAGGCTGGGGAGTTTGGGGCGGCGATCCAAGCTTACAACGTGGCCTTGTCGGCCGATCCGGAGAACCGTGAAGCCGCCCGCGGCCTGAAGAAAGCGGACACAGCCCTCCAGAGACTCCAAGAGGAGAAGGTCAAGGCGAAAGGTCAGGCTGAGGAAGCCCGACTGCGAGCCGAAGCCGAGAGAGAGCAGCGCGAACGAGAAACGGCTGAACAGGCGGAGCGGGAAGCGGCCCAACGCGAGATTGCCGACGCCATCGCGCGCGCTGAGAAGCACGTCAAGGCCGGAGAGCTTGGCGCGGCGATCGACGCCTACAAGGTCGCCTTGGCGGCTGATCCGGAGAACCGTGAAGCCGCCAGCGGCCTGAAGAAAGCGGACACAGCCCTCCAGAGACTCGAAGAGGAGAAGGTCAAGGCTGAATCTCAGGCTGAGGAAGCCCGACTGCGAGCCGAAGCCGAGAGAGAGCAGCGCGAACGAGAGACGGCTGAACAGGCGGAGCGGGAAGCGGCCCAACGCGAGATCGCCGTCGCCATCGAGCGCGCCGAGAGCCGCGCCGCAGAAGCCGGCGAGTCTGCCCAGGCCATTGAGGTCCATCAAGTCGCTCTGGCGGCCGGTGCGGACAACCGCGAGTCCGCCCAAAGCATCAAGAAGATGGAAGCCGCACTGAAACGAACCGCTCAAGAAAAGGCGGGAACGGACGCAGAGCGTCCGGTCGAGAAGACGGAAGTCGGTCTCGCCACACGAGCCGCCGCGGAGCGCGAGAGGGCGCCCGCGCCTCGATTGGAGATGGCGGAGGCTCAAGCGACGGGGTCCGGACGCCTCGCCTCCGCCGAGACGGTGGCTGGAGAGGTGGCGTCTGCGGAAAGCAAGGGGGCCCCGGAATCGGAGAAGGTCGACGCGAAGACCGCGGCGAACGCGCTCGTCGCGGAAGCCGACTCTCTGGTTGCCGAGAAGAATTACGACGAGGCGCTAAAGAAGATTCAACTCGCCTTGGACCTCGATCCCGACAACGGGCGCGCGCAGAGGCTGCGGGCGAAGATCCGCAAGAAGGCCGGTCAGGGCGAAGAAGAAGGCCAGAGAGCGACGCGGCGGGAAGCGATCGTCATGCAGCGCGACGCTCAAGACGCCTATGAAAGCGGGGACCTCGCCCAGGCCCGTGAAATCTGGTCCCGAATCATCGAAACCGATCCGGAGAACAAACTGGCCTCGACCATGCTCGAGGAGACCGCCGAAGAATACGAACGGCAGTTGCGGGACGAAGCGCAGCGCAAGGAGGCGATCGCCAGAGAACAGGCCGCCATCCAGAAAATGAACGCGCCGGTGGGGATCGAGACCGAAGAGCCTACTCCCCTTGTGGAGTTCCTCGGATCCCTTTCCCTGATCACGGGCATCGGTTTCTCCGTGGCCGAAGGCGCCGACGCCACGGTCAACGTCAAGGTCATCGACAAACCTCTCCACGAGGTCTTGGACCTCGTGCTCCTGCCCAAGGGCCTGAAATGGACTCGCCGGACGGACGACGTCATCATCGTCGAGGCGGACCTCAAGACGGCCGTTTACAATCTCACGACCGATGAGATGGCCAAGGTGCAGACATTGCTGAACAACGGAAACATCCAGCGGGTCCTTTGGGGGCCCTCGGGAGAAAAGCCCCTGGAGAGGATCGTTCTGGACCTCGACGAGCGCAACGCCCTTCTCCTGTCGGTGGATTCCGCCGGCAACCAGGAAAAACTGGCCGCGTTTCTTGACCAACTGCGCAAGGAGCAGCCCGTCGAACTGGCCGCCCGAGTTTACACCGTCCGCGAGAGCGACGGCCCCCAGATCAAGTCCTTGATCGAGGTGGTCATGCGCGCGGAGCAAACGCCCTTCGATCTCGAGCGCATCGTTTCGGTTGACGGCAAGACCTTGATCGTGAAAGACACGCCCCGCAACCTCGAGAAAATCGAGGAGCTGCTTCAGGACCAGGAGTTCATTCGCAAACTGAAAGACGCCAAGATCGGGTTTGCCGCCTTCAGCCTGGCCCCCCGGGAGGCCATGGCCGAGGATCGCGAGCTGTCCCTCGATTTCTTTGACAATGCGGTGGAGATGATCCAGACATTCCTTTACGCCGAAGACGGCATCGCCAAGGCGCGCGAGGAAGGACGTCGGATGTGGGCCGATCCCACCGTTTTCCAATTGACCATTACAGACTACCCGGAACGGATCCGGCAGGTGGCGGATTTCATCGCCACGATCCCCCAGTTGAAGAAGAAGGAGAGGGAAGAGGTGATCCGCCCGCGGTTCCTTGAGTCGGACCAA
The DNA here is from genome assembly GCA_035527775.1 of Sumerlaeia bacterium. GTDB lineage: Bacteria > Sumerlaeota > Sumerlaeia > UBA8349 > UBA8349 > DATKZW01. Next base: position 2,326 of record DATKZW010000354.1, read on the forward strand.
CTGGCCACCGATCTGAGCGACATCCTGGGTCTGGAGGAAGCCCGAGCAGAAGAGGGAGCGGTGGGCGCCGCAACGGTGACGCGGAGTTTGCGCACCGAGGGTGAACTGGAGTTCCGCGGCCTCAACATCCGCGTGCGGCGGGTGAACGAGAACGACGTTGCCGACGAGTATGACGACAGCGTGCAACTGATCCTGCGCAGCCCGACCCAGAGCAGCGATATCACCCTCAACGAATTCATGTCTACCTACTTCGACGACTACGAGATCGTCGCCGAGGAGATCAAGCCCTCGGGCACTTTGGGCGAAGGGCGTGTGAAGTTGACCGTGCGTTACGTGCCGCAAGACCTCGAATACGTGCAGGCGGCGGAAGAGCAAGCGAGAGCGGAGGAAGAGCAAGCGAGAGCGGAAGAGGAAGGGGTGGCCGCGGAGGGAGAGGAAGAGGGCCCCATGAAGCCCGTTATCAAGTCTTTCGGCAACCAGAACGCCATTATCGTCCGCTACGAGGATCCGGCCGACCTGATCAAGATCAAGAATCTCGTGGCGGAACTCGACAAGCCGATTCCTCAGGTCAGCATTGAGACCCGTTTTGTCACGGTCAACGAGCAGCGAGCCAAGGAGTTCAGCAGCGAGTTCGCCTTTCTTGACAAGGGAGATCCCCGCAACATCGGCTGGGGTTTCATCGACACGGTCGAGCTGCCTCGGGCCGGGCGCGATGAAGTCTCGGGCGTAGTGGGCAGCATGGTCGGCGAGATCCCGAGAGACGCGCTGAACGGGGGATTCGGCGATTACACGCTTCTTGACGGCGTGCTCCACAATTTCCTTGGCAACTACGTGGACTGGGAACTCACGCTGCTCGAGGTCGAGGGCATCATCAATTTCGTCAACGGCCCCCACATCGTCGTCATGGACGGCGAGACCGCGAGCTTTGTGATCACGGAAGGAGCGACTTCCCTGAATATGTACCATCAAGGGGGACTTCTGAACCCGGGGCTGAACATGCTCCCGGCCGGACTCGCCGGAACGGCCGGGGCCGATCAGAATCAGGGGGGGGTCGACCAAGGCCAGCAAGACCAACAAGGTCAGACCGGACAAGTGAACGTCCTCTACCGGGACCTCGTGACGCTGGACGTGGCGCCCCAAGTCACCTCTCCGGAGTCGATCCTTTTGGAGATCGACGTCGTCATTACGGACAGCGGTTTTCACTGGAACCATTACAGGGGGCCTTGGGGCGGCGAGTCGTTGTATAATTCGGACGATAACTGGTACAGCCGGGCTCGCCCCGACCGCTCGAGGGACCTTTTTGCCCTCGCCGAGGTGAACGGTGAGCAGCAGACCGTGTTCGGGAACACGGTCTACGAACCCTCGTTCCGATTCGGCCCCGATATGGGCGGCTCGCGGAAGGAAGTCCAGACGACGGCCCGGATCAAGGACGGCGGCACCATCGTCCTGGGGGGCTGGACCGGCGAGTTTAGCCAGGATATGACAACGGGGGTGCCCGGCCTGCGCAACCTGCCGCTGCTGGGGAAGCTGTTCTTCAGCAAGAACTACTACTCGACGCAGAAGACGAACCTTCTGTGCTTCCTTTCCGGGCATCTTGTCGACTGACGTGCGGCTGGGGCGGGGCGCGGCCAGGCGGAGGCTTGGAAGGCGCCGCCCCGGGCCGTCTCAGAGTGTATTCGCCTGCGTCGGGGGGAACCATGTGGAGACGCTCCTGAGGGGCGAGAGCGACACGCCACATGAACGTTCCGGGATTGGCCCGTTCCCCTCACTCCGTGTCGTCGGCGCACCCTAGGCGCCCGCTCCCGCTGATTCTCTCCCGTTGCTGAGTGTCCGCGCCGCGTGTCGCGCTCCCCTGGGCCGGGTCAGGGCGTCGCCCCGACGGCGGATCGCCCGTCACGGCGAGTCCCCGCGCTCGAATCATGCTTCCGACTTGCGCCGCAACGCTTCTCGCGCCCTCTCAAATGTGAAGTCTGCTTGAGACGCGCACACACGCCCTCCTCATCGTCGGGCGGGAAAGCCAAATGGATCCGAAGAACGCCAACGCCAAAGGCAACCTGTTTCTGGTTGACGGGCTTTCGCTCGTTTTCCAGGCGTTTTACGGCGTGCGCGGCAACCTGAGAAACGCCGAGGGAATGCCGACGAACGCGATCTTCGGGTTCGTCAAGAAGATCCTGGCTTTGTTCAGCGCCTATGAGCCGACGCACCTGGTCGTGGCTTTCGACAGTCCCGGCCCCACCTTTCGCCATGGGATTTACCCCCTCTACAAGGCGAACCGCGAGGAAGCGCCCGAGGAGTTCACCGTTCAAGTCCCTTACGTTTTCCGCGTGCTCGAGGCCATGGCGGTCCCCACCCGTTCGATCGAGGGCTACGAGGCGGACGACATCATCGGCGCCCTGGCCCGACTGGCCGTCGAGCGCGGCCTGGCCGCCACCATCGTGAGCGCCGACAAGGACCTCTTTCAACTCGTGGACGATCGCGTCTCCATGCTCCGGTCCCTTCGCGACGACATGAGCCTCTACGGGCCGAGAGAGGTCAAGGAGAAGATGGGGGTCGAGCCGGCTCAGATCGTCGATTACTTGGCTCTCGCGGGCGACGCTTCAGACAACATTCCCGGCGTTCCTCGCATCGGGCCAAAGACGGCCGCCGTTCTGCTGCGGGAATTCGGCTCTCTGGACGCGATTCTGGCAAACCCGGACCAGGTCCCTAGCAAGACCCAGCGGGCGCTTCTTCTCGAGAACGCCGATCAGGCCCGCTTGTCGCGCCGCCTCGCGGAGATCGACCGCGCGGCGCCGGTGGATTTCGACCTGGAATCAACGGTCTTCGCCCCCCGGCTCGACAGTCCCTCGCTCCTCGAGATCTACCGCCGTCTCGGTTTCAAGTCCCTGATACCGGATCGGGCGAAACAGCCGGGGGCGGCTGTGCCACAACCGAGGCCCGATTACCGCGTCGTCTGGGACAGGCAATCGCTGGAGGATGTCGTCCGAGCCGTCCGCCGGGCAGGCCGCGTGGCCGTCGACACGGAAACGACCGACATCGACACCATGCGCGCGAAGCTGGTTGGCCTTTCCCTGGCTTGGCAGCCCGGGGCGGCCTGCTACGTTCCCGTGGCGCACGGCCTCGAGGGGGACCGTCGCCGCCAATTGCCCCTTGAGACCATCCGCGCCGCCGTGGGCCCCCTTCTGGCCGACGAAGAGATCGAGAAGATCGCGCAGAACGCGAAATTCGATATGCGCGTTCTGGAGCGCCACGACATGCCGGTTCGGGGCCTCCGGTTCGACACGATGCTGGCCTCCTACCTGCTGGATCCCGAGGGACGCCACGGACTGAAATCGCTGGCG
>DATKZW010000355.1:0-2250 GCA_035527775.1 Sumerlaeia bacterium
TCCCGCATCGAGATTGGCGAGTTCTCCCGCTGTTGCGTCTTGCCTTGCGGAATCTCAGGACGCCGTTTTCTTGTCCGTCTCCGCGACGGGTCGAGCGTCCGGGTCTTGCTCAGGGACTTCGTAGAGTTTGCGCAGGCGCTCGAGCTCCGCTTTCATCTCCTTCACCACGTCCGCGTAAGCCGGGTCGGAATACACGCTGCGCATTTCGTTTGGGTCCTTCTCGAGATCGAAGAGCTCCCATTCGCCGATGCGGTAGTAGTGAATGAGTTTGTGGCGGTGCGTGGCGACGCCGCAGTGTCTCTGCACGTTGTGTACGCCCGGGAATTCGTAATAGTGGTAGTAGACGGACTTGCGCCAATTCGCGGGCGTTTCTCCCTTGAGCAAAGGAACCAGACTGGCCCCTTGCATGTCGTCCGGAACGGGGACGCCGGCGATCTCGAGGAAGGTCTCGGCGAAGTCAAGATTCTGCGCGAGATCCGCATTCTCCGATCCCGGCTTCGCGACGCCCGGCCATCGGACAATGAGGGGCGTTCCGAAGGATTCCTTGTACATCCAGCGCTTGTCGTACCAGCCGTGCTCGCCGAGGTAGAAGCCCTGGTCCGAGCTGTAGATGACGACCGTGTCGTCGGCCAGGCCCTTCTCATCGAGATAGTCGAGGAGTCTGCCGACGTTGTCGTCGATCGACGCGATGCACCGCAAGTAATCCTTGATGTAGCGCTGATAGCGCCAGCGCACCTTGTCCTTGCCTTGGGGATTGATCTTGCGGTAGGCGTCGTTCTTGGGATCGTAGGCGGCCTCCCAGAGCTTGCGCTCTTCCTCGGTGAGCCGGCCCGTCACGGCCTTGCTGTCCCCCGGCGGCGTGATTTTCAAGTCCCCGACGTCGCTCATGTCGTTGGCGATCGTCATCTTTTGCCCCTTCGCCGCGCTCGAGCGGTCCGCGTAATCGTCGAAGAGCGTTTCCGGCTCGGGGATCTCGACGTCGTCGTACAGGGTGAGGCGTTTCGGACTCGGCATCCAGTTCCGGTGGGGCGCTTTGTGTTGGCACATCGCCATGAAAGGCTTCGTCTTGTCGCGCCTCTCGAGCCACTCGAGGGTCTTGTCCGTGATGACGTCGGTGGTATAGCCCGGGAATTGAACGTCTTTGCCGTTTTCCCGCATGTTGGGGCTGTAATATGGCCCCTGCCCGAGGAGACGGCAATAGTAGTCGAACCCCGTCGGTTCGCTCTTCAGATGCCACTTCCCGATGAGGGCGGTCTGATACCCCGCGGCGCGCAGCAGCTTGGGAAAGGTCTGCTGCGAACCGTCAAAGGCAACGCCGTTGTTGATGACCCCGTTGAGGTGGCTGTGTTTGCCCGTGAGGATCACGGCTCGCGACGGCGCGCAGATGGAATTGGTCACCGTGCAGTTGCGAAACAGCATCCCTTCCTTGGCGATCCGGTCGATGTTCGGCGTCTTGTTGATCCTCGACCCATAGGCGCCGATGGCCTGGTACGCGTGATCGTCGGCGAAGATGAAGAGAATGTTTGGCCGCTTCGCTGAAACGGCGCTTTCCCCCCACGCCGGACCGCCAAGGCCAAGCGTGACGGAGGACAGAGCCGCCGCCGAAGAGCGCAGGAAATCGCGGCGGCTGAGCCTGGCGTTGTCGGATCGGTCGTTGCTCATTGTGAAAACCCCTTCCGGACGGAATGTCTTGCGCGGCCGGCTGGCGCCCGAAGCCTTTGAGACGGAACATGTAGCAGGTTCCCGGCCGAATGACAACCCCGCAGACGCGTCGAAGAAGACGCCACGTTTGCAGCGGGGAGTGCGATCGGCTCTTGAGTCGATAGAGGCGCGGAGAGCGCGACGGATGCCACAGCGCTGCCTTCGTCGAGCCACAACGACACGAAGACACAAGACCTTCGCGGCTTCGGCGCCTTGGTGGCGCCCAACAGTCCCCTTTGGGTCGGGGAACGCGCGAAGCACGCGCTCTCCCCTTGACTTGCGCGGCTTGTTCCGACTACGGTTCTCAGGCGGCAACGCGCCTTCATCGCCGGCGGCGGCCCCTCGTCGCCAGTTGCATGGCCAAACGCGCAACCGGCCCGTCGACAATCCCTCTTGCCCGAGTTTCCCCGGAGGGCTTCTGATGTCCCCAGCGGGCAGAATCCCTGAGCCTCCTCCCGAACGGTTTCGATCCCGGTATGAGCCCTTCCAGACCTCCCGATGGCATGGGTGGATGGATCGAGCGCTCCGCGGAGGGGACATCGGCGAATG
>DATKZW010000356.1:0-2774 GCA_035527775.1 Sumerlaeia bacterium
GGGCGCGGCGCTTTCCAAGAGCGCGGGGCGCGAGATGATTCTCGTGGAGGCCCGCTGGCCGAGCGTGGTTCTCACTTCCAGCGCCGAGGGGCTTCCCGCCAATGGCGGGCGTCGCCTTCCGCCGGAATCGGGAAAATAAACCGGAGAAAAACGCCGTTCTCTGTCCAACCGACCCGCCTTTTCGACACTACTCTACAGAAGGACGCGGGAATGCGGAACCTTTCCAATGCGGAATGCGGAGCGCGGAGCGCGGAATGAAGAAGGGACCTATCATGGCGGACGTCGATCAGGGGCTCTTCAAGCGGGCGAGGGACGGCGACCGGGACGCTTTCTGGAGCCTGATCCTCCCCTACCGCGGACTGATCTATTCCGTCGCGCTCGGCATGCTCAGGAACGCCGAGCAAGCGGGCGACGAGCTGCACGACGTGCTCCTCATCGCGTTCCGGTCCGTCTCGAACCTGCGCGACCCGGCCAAGTTGCCAAGTTGGCTCTACGCAATCACGCGCAACCACATTTACGACCGGACGCGGCGCGAGAAACGCCTCCGCCTCGCGGCCCAAGACGCGGCGCGCGGGACGGGCCAGGTCGTCGCGATCACGGAAATCACGGAGAAGGAAGAGTGGCTGACCCGCATGGAACGCGCCATGGAACGCCTGCCCGAGCCGTTCCGCGTGATCCTCGGCATGAAGTACATGAACGATTACTCTTGCCGCGAGATCGCCGACATCCTGGACATAACCGTCCCGGCGGTGAAATCGCGGCTTTTTGAAGCGCGCAAGGTCCTGCGCAAGAACATGGAGGCCTTGGCCTCCAGGGATGGAGGCGCGGCCTCCAGAAGCGGAGGCCCAGCCTCCAAGAAAGAGGTGCGGAACCATGAAATGCCATGATCTCGAAGCGTATCTGACCGATTATCTCGAGGGCGACCTCGACCAGGCGCGCACGGACGAGATGCTCGACCACATCGAGGGCTGCGAAGCGTGTCGCGCCGAGTTCCAGACCTACGAGCGGCAGGAGGAGCGTCTCGGCCGGTTCTTCAAACAGCAGCTGGCCGCGGTGGCCGACGCCAAGAACCCGCTGGCCGAAGCGGCGCCCTCCGGAGAAAGGTCTCCCTCCGCCGCGCGCCCGATCCGCTGGCTCGCCTGGGCCGCGGCCGCCGTTCTTTGCCTGACGGCGGGGATCGGCGGGTGGTCCGTTTACCGGCGGGTGGTTCCCGCGGGACAGGCCCTCCTTGCTGAAGTCAAGGCCGTCGAGGGTCGCGTCCTGGCGCTGGAAGGCAACGCCTACCAGACCGTCGCTCCCGGCGCGCCGGTGCGCCAAGGCCAAAGGCTGAAGGTGGCCGGCGGGGGGTACCTGGCGCTCGAACTGCCGGACGGAAACATCATCGAAGCGCGGGGCGGGACCCAGCTGACTCTCCTGGATTTCCCCGACCGGCTCGAGACCGCCATGGACCGCGGGAACGTCTGGGCGCACCTGAAGACCCCTCCGCCGAAACCCTTTGTCATTCGCACCGCCCACCTGACCGCCACCGCCGTTGGGACGGTCTACAACGTCGAGGAAGGCCTGGACCGATCCGAAGTGACGGTCGCCGAGGGCGAAGTCCTGGTTGAATCGGGGGGAACGCAGACCTCCGTCTCGGAATCGGAGACGTACTCGACCCTGACCGGCGCGACGCAGACCGCCGACGCCGCCGCGGCGCTCTGGAGCCGCTACAAGGAAGACATTCTCGCCTTGCTTCCCGGCGGCGACGCGACGGCCCCGACCGAAACGCCCCAGTTGGTCGTTCAGGTCGCCGCCGCTGCGGCGCCCCTGCATGCGGCCGTCGAGTACCTGCCCGAGAATACGCTCTACTTCCTCGACGTCCGCGACTGGCGGGGGATCGTCGAGGAGTTCCGCGCCACGGACTATTCCGCCCTGCTGCAAGAAGAATCCATCCGCCAGTGGTGGGAAGCCGTCGGGGCTCGGAAGATACTCGATGAGATTCGGGCGGAGACGCGGATCCTCGACGTCCTTGGCGTGGTCGGCATGATCGAGGGCGAGCTGGCCGTGGGGGTCAACGCCGAGGGCGACGTCCTGGGCATCGCCGATTGCGGCGCCAACGATCTCGAAATCGCGGCCCGCATCGAGTCGCTGCTCGCCGGAAGCGCCCAGACCCCCGACGGCGCGATCTCGGGGGAAGACATCTCCGCCAAGATCGCCGAGCACGTCCTGGTCGCGGGGGATCTCCTCATTCTGTCCAGCGACCCGATCCTGACCCAAGCCACTTTCGACCGGGTCGTAAACGCGCAACCCACGGGTTTCACCGAGAGCGCCTTCTACCAGAAGATCCTGCGCGACGTGGACGATCCCCGCTTCATCATGGCCGCGAACCTTGGGGGCCAGATCGCCCGCATCGTCGACGGACTGGCCGATGAATCGGGCGCCGCGGACATCGGCCACGCCCTCGACCTGCTCGGCTTGCCCAGCCTGGATTACCTGCTCCTCTCCCCCAGTTTCGCCGGACAGGGGATGAACCAGGCCGCCCGCCTGGCGTTCGTCGAGGACGGCCGCTTCGGCGCCATGGACTGGCTCGCCGAACCCGCCCCGATGCGCGGGCTCGACTTCCTCAGCCCCGACATTCCCTTCTTCGCTTCGGCCATCGTGCGCAACCCGCACCAGCTGTGCCTGGACTATCTCCTCTACATGCAGGACACGCAGCCGGAACAGGACTTCCAGAGGGCTTTGCGCTTCGTTGCCCAGAACGAAGCCTTCTTCAACGCCTTCGGCGGAGAGGTCGC
>DATKZW010000357.1:0-4785 GCA_035527775.1 Sumerlaeia bacterium
GAATTCGTAGGTCTCGTTCCTGTTGCGCTGCACGAGGCCGCCCCTCGTGCCGAGCAGGCGCGTCTCCATCAGTTCCCTCTCGGCGATGTTGGCCGCCCACGAGGCCTCGACCTCGAGGGTCGCGCCGTTGTCGAACTTTACCATGCCGACCGCAAGGTCCTCGACGTCGAACTTCTTCCTCGCGCGCTTTGCCGCGGCCGAGGCGATCGGGTCGTAGGCGCTTCCCATGACCCAGACCGGCTTGGGGTAGCCCATTAGCCAGAGCGCGAGATCGAGGCGGTGGACGCCAAGATCGATCAGCGGCCCGCCGCCCGAGAGCGCCTTCTGTCCGAACCATCCGCCGAACCCCGGCATGCCGCGCCGGCGATGCCACACGGTGCGGGCGAAGTAGACGTCGCCGAGGATTCCCGTGTCGACCTGTTTCTTGAGTGCCCACGATTGCTCGGTGAAACGGTAGGAGAAGTTGATCATGAGGCGTCTGCGCGCCTTGCGCGAGGCTTGGAGCATGCGGCGCGCCTCGGCCGCCGTCATCGCCATCGGCTTCTCGCACAACACGTGGCAGCCCGCTTTGAGGGCGGCCACCGTCAGCGGCGCGTGGAACTTGTTCGGCGTCGCAACGGTGACGACGTCGAGGTCTTCAGCCTTGAGCATCTCTTCGCCCGAGACGTAACGCTTGGCGACGCCGAGCGATTCGCCGACCTCTTCCAGGCGCTTCTTGTCCGTATCGGCCACGGCCACGATTTCCGCGCAGGGGTGCTGGCGATAGCTCGCCGCGTGATGGCGGCCGATCCCAAGCCCGATCACGCCGATTCGAATGGTCTTCATGCTTTCCTCGCGTTTCTTCACTGCGGACCGGGCTTCTTTCCGACGCAGAACAACTTCCCCGTGGTGCGGATGAAGAGCTTGCCGTCGGCGACGGCGATGGTCGCGGCGTCGGAATCCCCGCCCATCGAGGCGCGCGAGAGGACCTTGAACTCATCGCCCGCGGCGAGGACCACGGCCTCGCCATCCATGTTCATCACGTAGATCTTATCGTCGGCGCCCGTGGGCGAAGCGCGGTACGGCGCGCGCCCTTCGAGTTCGCCTTGCCAGATTTGCCGACCCGTCTCCGGGTCCAGGCACGTGATCGCTTTGTCTCGACCGTCCCCTCCCAGCACGTAGAGGCGTCCTTTGTAGAAAAGCGGCGTCGAGGTGTCCGGCGTAGGACCGGCGAAGGTCCAGGCCGCTTGGTCGTAGGAGAGGCTGCCCGATTGGCCGGCCTTGACGGCGTAAAGCGGATTGCTGCCTCGCGGCTGGACGCCGAAGACGAAGCCGCCCCCCGCGACCGCTGACGGCACCAGTCGCCACATGCCGCGCTTGTCGGGGTTGTAGGCCTGCCGCCAAATCTCCGCCCCCGTTCTGGGGTCGTGGCCGGTCAGGTAGTCGCCGCCGACGATCAGGATCTCCGAACGGCCCTGGAACTTGTGCGGAACCGGGGTCGTATAGGCCTCGAGACACTCGCCCGTCGCGTCCGTGGGGCGCGTGTGCTTCCAGAGATCCTTGCCCGTTTTGGGGTCGATGCAGAGCAGGAAGGAGTCGAGCGATTGGCCCTCTTCCACCTTGCCCCACCGGCCCGACTCGGTATTGCGGATCATGATGACGTAGAGTCTGCCTTGATAGAGAAGGGGGCTGGAGCTGTAGGTCCACAGGATTGCCAGGGGACCGAAGTCTTTCGCCAAATCCCGCGACCACGCCCTCTCGCCCTTCTTGTCCAGCGCAATGAGATCGCCCGTGCCGTAGAGGAAATAGGCGCGCTCGTCGTCGGCGACCGGCGAGGGAGACGCCATCGTGTTGCTGGGGTTTTTCGGTTCCGTCTCGCCGACCTTCGTGCTCCACAGCGCCTTGCCGGTGTCGCGGTCCAGGCAGATGGCCCAGAGACCTCGGCCGTCCTTATCCGTCGAGCTCGCGAAAACGCGGTTGCCGACGACGATCGGCGTCGCGGCGCTTTCGCCGGGCATGTCCACGGCCCACAGGACGTTCTCGGTCTGGCTGAACGTCTCGGGCAGGCCCTTCTCCTCGGCCGAGCCGTTGTAGAACGGCCCGCGCCAGTGGGGCCAGTCGCCGGCGTGGGAGGGCGCGGCCGCCAGAGACGCAAGAAGACCAACCAGCAGCCACGCGCTCCCCGCAGACGTGGGGCGGACGAAGGATACTCGGCCCAGACGCCGCATTATTGCGTCCATAGTATTTATCGCTTGGCCCTCACGCTGCCGAAAATGACTAACCGGAGTGACTATAGTCGTCTTGAAAGGTCTCGTCAAGGGGAGATCAGAACAACCCCGTCACCTTCCCCGTCTTGGGGTCGACGTCGATGCGGCGGTAGGCGGCGTCGGAGGCCGTGCCCGGCATCAGGCTGATCGCCCCGGCCACGGGGACGATGAAGCCCGCGCCTTGGTAGGTCAGCACGTCGCGGATCGGCAGGGTCCATCCCTTCGGGCGGCCCTTGATATTCGGGTCGTGCGAAAGGCTCAGGTGCGTCTTCACCATGCACGTGCCCATCCTCCTCAGCTTCTCGTCCGCCTCGATGATCTTGATCTTCTCGTTGGCCTCGGGGGTGTAGCTCACGCCGTCGGCGCCGTAGACCTCGGTGGCGATCCTCCCGATCTTCTCCTTCAGAGGCAGATCGTCCTCATAGAGGAAGCGGAAGTCGGCTTTCTGGTCGCACGCCTCGATGACCGTCTCGGCCAGTTCGATGGCCCCTTCGCCGCCCTTTTCCCAATGCCTCGAGACCGCGCATCGAGCCCCCGCGTCCTCGGCCGCTTTCCGGACGATGGCGACTTCCTCGTCGGAGTCGGTGTGGAAGTGGTTGATGCAGACGACGGGGCTGATGCCGGACTTGCGGACCGTCTCGATGTGGGCGATGAGGTTCCCCACGCCCTTCTCCACGAGTTCGGGATGCGACTCCGTATAGGCCGGGTCCATCGGTTTCCCGGGCGCAACGCGGGGTCCGCCACCGTGCATCTTCAGCGCGCGAATCGTGGCCACGATGACCGAGACGTGGGGCTTGAGGCCGCTGAAGCGGCACTTGAGGTTCCAGAACTTCTCGAAGCCGATGTCGGCGCCGAAGCCGCTCTCGGTGACGTGGTAATCGCCGAGCTTGAGCCCCACCTTGTCCGCGACGATCGAGGACTGGCCGATGGCGATGTTGGCGAAGGGTCCGGCGTGAACGAGGACGGGCTGGCCTTCGAGCGATTGCAGCAGGTTCGGGTTGATGGCGCGCGCCATGAGGGCCGTCATGGCGCCGCCCACCTCGAGATCGCCCGTCGTGATGGGGTTTCCTTGCTTGTCCCACGCCATGACGACCTTGTTCAGCCGCTCGCGCATGTCGGCGAGGTCCTTCGCCACGGCCAGGATCGCCATGAGTTCGGAGGAGACGGTGATCTGGAAGCCGCTGCGCATCATGAAGCCGTCCATCTTGCCGCCGATGCCGATGATGATCTCGCGCAGCGCCTGGGCGCAGAAGTCGATGCTCCACTTGACGTTGAGATTGCGGGGGTCGATGTCGAGGCGCCTCAGATTCTTGCGCGCCAGCGCGTCGTCGTCGTAGTTGAACTCGTGCTGCATGCGGCTCGTCGTGGCCACCATGGCGAGGTTGTGGGCGTTGTTGATGGCGTCGATGTCGCCGGTCAGGCCGAGGCTGAACTCGGTGAGGGGGATGCATTGGGCGAGGCCGCCGCCCGCCGCGGACCCCTTGATATTGAAAGTTGGGCCGCTGGAGGGTTGACGGATGGCGCCGACGACGCTCTTCTTCAACCTGCCCAAGCCTTGAACGAGACCCATGGACGTGGTGGATTTTCCTTCCCCCAGAGGCGTGGGGGTGATGGCGGTCACCTCGATGTACTTCCCGTCCGGCTTGTCTTTGAGACGTTCGAGGATCTTCATGTAATCCAGCTTGGCGACGTAGTGGCCGTAGGGCAGGAGTTCCATCTTCTCCAGACCCAGCTCTTCGGCCAGTTGGTAAACGGTTTTCATGCTCGCCTCGGCGGCTTCGGCAATCTGCCAGTCTGCCATCTTCGTCGGATCCAAGGTCGCCATGAGACGATTATCCTTTCGTTTGAGGACGCCCCTGACGAAGGACTGCGGCCAGGGGCATAGGATTGCGCAGCACGCAGGCTGCGGGTTACGCGATTCGCGCCGCACATGGTGGGGACGTTTAGCACGCCCGGCGCGGGGAAATCAACCCAAATCAGACTCAAAGCAGAGCCAAGTCAGACGGCCTAGGAAATGCTCCGCGGCATGGGGTGGTGAAAGTGAAGAAGCGAGGAGAAACCCCGCGATGATCCGGGGTCCCTCCCCGCCTCTTGAGTCAATCGCATGGCTCTGCGGCGGCTCTCGCCGCGCGGACGCGTCCGCCTCTACCCGGTCTGCTCGCCGTCGCCTCCTCAGTAGGAGCCGGGGCCGAAATACTTCACGAGCTTGGCGGTAAACTCGGGCGAGGCCGCGAAAAGACCGAGCATCTGGTCCAGCGTCATGGCGCCCGAATTCAGAAGGCCGGCCCAGTAAGCGACTTCGGCGTCGCTGGGGAAGCGCGAGAGGAAAGCGCGATAGATGCGGATCACGCGATCCTCATTGCGGGGCTTCCAGTTGAGGAATTCCGCCGACATGAGGAGCGAGCGAATCTGAAGTTTCGCGACTTCCCTCTTCCGGTTGGCGGGCGCCGCCTCGATCTCGGGAGCCGCGCCCAGCAGGCCGGGACGGTCCACGAGACGGTCGAGGACGCCGTAATAGGAAGCGGCCGCGAAGTTCCGC
>DATKZW010000358.1:0-2860 GCA_035527775.1 Sumerlaeia bacterium
ACTACGCCAAGGGCCTGGGAGAGGTGGTCGAGGTCCTCAAAGGGTCGGGGGCGAAGCTCATCTGGTGCGCGACCACGGGCTCGAACCCCGCGAGCCCCTGGAAAGAGGCGAAGCAGCGCTTCGAGAAGGCGAAGCAATTCAACGCGGCCGCCAAACGCGTCATGGACGCCCAAGGCGTCCCGATCAGCGATCTCTTCGCCTTCACCGCGCCCCGCCTGGCCAAGATCCAGAGCATGGACGACGTGCACTTCACGCCGCAGGGCGCCGAGCTGACGGCGGGCTTCCTTGCGGAGAACCTCCTCAAGGCGCTTGAGAGAAAGAGCGGCGGAGAAGATGGTCCGAAATGAGTCCGAGTTCCGCCGGAACCGCGCCGCATCTCCCCGTCGCCCCAAAGGCAGCCAGGAACCCGCGTCATCCGTCCTATCCGTGTTATCCGCGTTCCATCTTTCCCGCTCCTATGGAACACGGATCGGATGGAACACGGATCGGACGGATGAGACGGATCAAACGGACAAGGCGAATCCGACCGGGAAAACCCGGGGCCCCGATCGCCAAGCCACTCGAAAAAGGAGAATGCAAATGGACATCAGAAGAGCATTCCGCGTCGTTGGACCCTTGCTTGTCGTTTCCGTGTTGACCAGTTGTTCGGGCATCCCCTTGCTCCAGGCCGATGACCCGCTGGAACGCGCGGAAAAGAACCGCGAGGAGCGCATGGCGTGGTGGGAGGAAGCGCGGTTCGGCATGTTCATCCATTGGGGGCTCTACGCCGTGCCGGGAGGATATTGGAAAGGCCGCCAGCACCGGGGCTGGTCCGAGTGGCTCATGGCTAGCGGGATCCAGGCGGAGGAGTGGCGCAAGCTCGCGCCGCAGTTCAACCCGGTCAAGTTCAACGCCGACGAATGGGTGCGCATCGCGAAGGACGCCGGGATGAAGTACATCGTCATCACGAGCAAGCATCACGAGGGTTTCTCGATGTGGGACTCGAAGGTCACCGCGTACGACATCATCGACGCCACGCCCTTCGACCGCGACCCGCTGAAGGAGCTCGCCAAGGCGTGCGCCAAACAGGGCATTCGCCTCGGGTTCTACCATTCCGTCCTCGACTGGAACCACGAAGACTACCTGCCGCGCCCGCGCTGGGACAACCGTTCCCCCCAGGGCGCGGACTTCAACCGCTACATCGACTTCATGAAGGCCCAGCTGACCGAGCTCCTCACCGGCTACGGTCCCGTGGCCGTCGTCTGGTTCGACGGCGGGTGGGAGCATGGGGCGGAGGAGTACCGCGCCGAGGAGATCGTGCGCCACATCTACTCGCTGCAGCCCGACACGATCATTAACAACCGGATGGTCCTCCCCATGGACTTCGACACCCCCGAGCAAAAGATCCCCAAGGAGGACATTCCCGACCGCCCCTGGGAGACGTGCATGACGATGAACAACACCTGGGGCTACAACCGGGGGGACAAGGACTGGAAGCCGACGCAAGTCCTGATCCGCAACCTCGTCGACATCGCCTCGAAGGGCGGGAACTTTCTTCTCAACGTGGGACCAACGGGCGAGGGCGTCATTCCCGAAGGAAGCGTCGAGCGACTCAAGGAGGTCGGCCAGTGGATGCGGGTCAATGGGGAGTCCATCTACGGCACGGGCGCAAGCCCTTTTCGCGAGACGCCCTGGGGACGGTGCACGGTGAGGAAACTGCCGAAGCGCGGCGAGATTTTGTACCTTCACGTCTTCGATTGGCCGAGGAATCGGCGCCTCTCCGTGCCGGAACTGGGCAACCTGCCACACAAGGCCTATCTCCTCGCCCCGGGCCGCCGTCCGCCTCTTCTGGTCTTCCATGCGAACGATGTCGTCACGATTCAGGTCCCCAAGAAAGCCCCTTCGCCCGACGTCTCGGTCGTTGCCTTGGAGTTCGACCGCGACGGCGCGGTCACCTATCATCCGCCCGAGATCGAGGCGTCCAGCCCGATTCTGCTCGACTCCATCGAGGTGCGGCTGAAGACGCCGTCGCGGGACCTGAAAATCGCCTACACCCTGGACGGAAGCGACCCAACCCCCCGGTCGCTCATCTACAAGAAGCCAATCCGCCTGACCGACGATGCGGTCCTGAAATGCCGGTCTTTCTACGGAAAAACGTACCTCAGCGAAGTCGTCGAGGCCGAGTTCAAGAAAGTCTCGCCCCATCCCGCGCGGCAAGCGCAGGGGCTCGAGCCGGGACTCGCCTACAAGTACTGCGAGGGAACATGGGACAAGACGCCGGATTTCGACCTTCTCGGGTCAGCCGCCAGTGGGGTGACGCGCGGCATCGATTTGTCGATGAGCCTGCGGGACGAGCTCATGGGCGTGCAGTTCTCGGGTTGCGTCGTCGCGCCCAAGGACGGCGTCTACACCTTCTCGCTGGCCTCGGACGACGGAAGCGTCCTCTTTGTCGACGACACACTCGTCGTCGACAACGACGGTCTGCACTCAGTCGTGGCGAAAGAGGGCGCCATCGCGCTGGCTAAGGGCGCGCATGCGATCCGGCTGGGTTACTTCAACCGAAGCGGCGGCAAGCGCCTCGAGTTGAAGTGGGCGCTCGAAGGCAAGGAGATGCGGCCGATACCGCCCGGACGCCTCCGGCACGCGCCCGAGAAATGAGGACAAGGGGAGGGGAAACCATGTCAAGGAGACAAATCGTCCCCGCCGGGGGCTTCACGTTGATCGAGCTTCTCATCGTGGTCGCCATCATCGCGATCCTGGCGGCCATTGCCGTTCCCAACTTCCTCGAGGCGCAGGTGCGCTCGATGGTCTCGCGCGTGCGGGCGGACCTGCGGTCGCTGGCGACGGCTCAGGAGGCGTACTTCACCGACTGGAATTCCTA
>DATKZW010000359.1:0-5728 GCA_035527775.1 Sumerlaeia bacterium
GGCAGATCGCGCGGAACTGGCCGTTCTCGTCCATCACCCCGAGATCGGCGCACCAGCGGCGGCCCGTGGCGGGGACTTTCTGGTACCACGATCGGGTGTGGTCGTGGACCTCGACGTCGATGACGCGGCGGGCGTTCGAGCCCGTGAACTCGTCCAGGTCCGTCACGTCGTACCAACGCATAACCAAGCGCTTGCCGTGATCGGGTCGGGCAAGGCCGAACGCCTCGCGGGCGGCGGACCCGATCTCCCAGTAGACGAAAACCCATTCCGGGTCGCGCACGAGAAGCGCAACCCTCGTGTCGTCGTAGAAGTAGTCCAGGACGCGAGCGCCGGGGAGAACGGGGCGGTCCTTGCGCGGAGGACTCGGGGCGGCCTGAGCCGGGGCTTCCTGTTTCGGTTCGATATCGAATTTCCTGGCCTCGACTTGAGTCAGAGCGCCCGTCTCGGGGGAAGGCAGCGCGGCCAGCTCGTGGGCGATCTCGGAAAGGATCCCGGCCGAGGGGCCGGAGGTTTCCGGCGGCGCGGGTTCGAGGACCGGGGTCGAGGCACGGGCCACGGTTTCCCGCTTCGGTCTCGCGGGGCCCCTCGCGGCGGGTTTTCTCTTGGCGCTCGTTTTCTTCTTTGTGGCCTTTTTTGTGGTCTTTTTCGCGACCTTCCTCGCGGTTCCCTTCGCGGCCGCTCCCTTGGCGACGGTTCTCTTCCCACGCGCCCCGCGCGCCGCCGCCACCTTCTTTCGCGCCTTCACCGTTTTCTTGGCCTGGGTTTTCCTGGCGGGCGTTTCCTTCTTGGCGATCTTTCGCGCCGGCGCTTTCCTGACCGAGGCCTTTCGGCTGGCGGTCAGTTTCTTCCCAGCCGTTTCCCTCGCCGAGGCGGGGAGGCCCCGTGAAGCGCGGCTGGGCGCCGCCTTCTTCGTCGGGGTTTTCCCGGCCGCGCTTTTCTTCTTTGCGGTCTTCCCCGCGGATGTCGTTTTGGCTTTCTTCTCCGTCTCAGCCATGGCGCGATCCTCCGGTAAGAAGCCTGCCTCTCTTTGTTGGCGGGCCGGACCATCCGTCGTCAGGGGCGACAGGAGTCTGCGAGGGAAGCAGCGAAGGAGCGGGAGCTAGGACAGAGTCAGAGGATGGTCACGCCCGAGTCCCTGTCGAAGAAGTGGCACTTGGTCATGTCGAGCAGAAGGTCAATCGCCTGATTGGTCTCCGCGCCAACATGCGCCTCCAGACGCGCAACGAAGGAGGTTCTGCCCGTGTTCAGGTAAAGATACACCTCCGAACCCATGGGTTCGATCACCTCGATCTGCGCCCGCACGGTTGCCGAATCGGGAAGTTGGCCGGCGAAGCGTTTGTCGAAGACGTGTTCGGGCCGGAAGCCTAGGACGATTTCCCTCCCCTCGCACTTCCTCATCATGTCGCCCTTTTCCCCTCGGAGAGGGAGTCGGTAGGCGCCTTCATTGAAATGCGCGACGTTGTCGTCCACCTCAATGGAGCCTTCGGCGAAATTCATGGGCGGGCTCCCGATGAAACCGGCCACGAAGCGATTCACGGGGTTTTCGTAAAGGGTAAGAGGATCGGCGACCTGCTGCACGACGCCGTCAAGCAAGACGACAATCCGGTCGCCCATGGTCATGGCTTCGACCTGATCGTGGGTCACGTAGATCATCGTGGCCTGCAGGCGGGAATGGAGTTTCGAGATTTCGGTGCGCATCTGGACGCGCAGCTTCGCGTCGAGGTTGGAGAGGGGCTCGTCGAAGAGGAAGACCTGGGGCTGGCGCACAATGGCGCGGCCCACCGCCACGCGCTGGCGCTGGCCGCCCGAGAGCGCCTTGGGCTTGCGGTCCAGAAGGTCCTCGATGCCCAGGATTTGCGCCGCGTGGCGCACGCGCCGGTCGATCTCGTCCTTCTTGAATTTTCGCAGCTTCAGCCCGAAGGCCATGTTCTTGTAAACCGACATGTGTGGGTAGAGCGCGTAATTCTGAAACACCATCGCAATGTCGCGGTCCTTGGGCGCCACCTCGTTCACCACCCGATCGCCAATCAGAATATCGCCCTGCGTGATCTCCTCAAGTCCCGCAATCATCCGCAAAAGAGTCGACTTGCCGCAACCCGACGGCCCGACCAGGACCACGAACTCCCGGTCCTCGATATCGATGCTAACGTTCCTCGAGGCGACCACGTTGCCGGGATAGACTTTGGTGACGTTCCTGATCTCAACTCGGGCCATTCCGACTGCTCCTTCGTGGACTGCTCCGGGCCATGGGCCGGTCTGACTCCTCCAAAACCGAAACGCGACGCGCGAGAGTCCGCCGATCCCTCCGACCTAGGCGGGCGATGGGGCCGCTTCCTTTCGCCGGTTCGCTCTTTTGCGTTCCGCCTCGCCCGCGGGCCCCGGCGGACCGGGGCGATCCGTGCGCGGGGTGAGAAGGCCAAGAACCCTGGCCAGCGTGTCGCGCATCTCCTGGCGCTTCGCGATAATGTCAATGAAACCGTGTTCCTTCACGAATTCCGAACGCTGAAACCCTTTGGGAAGAACCTGGCGGATCGTTTGCTCGATCACGCGCGGACCGGCGAAGCCAACCAGGGCGCCGGGCTCGGCGATGACCAGATCGCCCAACGACCCGAAAGATGCCATCATCCCGGCCGTGGACGGATCGCCAAGCACCGAGATGTAAGGAATGGCGGCCTCGCGCAGCCGGGCAACCAGACTGCTGGTCTTGGCCATCTGCATGAGAGAGAGAATTCCCTCCTGCATGCGGGCGCCGCCGGAGGTGCAAAAAACCACGGCGGGAACCCGGTTCTCTAGGCTGTACTCGAAGCAGCGCACGATTTTCTCGCCCACGACCGACCCCATGCTGGCGCCTCGGAAGCCGAAATCCATCGCCGCCACGGAGACAGAGATCCCTTCGATCGCGCCATAGCCAGTTACGACCGCCTCTCGCAGCCCCGTCTTTTCCTGGTCCTCGGCCAGTCGGTCGGGGTATCTCTTGGTGTCGACGAACCCCAGCGGGTCGCCCGATTGCATGTTGGCGTGGGTTTCCACGAAGGAACCCGGATCGAGGATCTGGTCGATTCTCTGCCAAGCCGATAGTCTGCCGTGATGTCCGCACTTCGGGCAGACGTTAAGGTTCTCTTCCATCTGACGGGTGAGAACCGCCGCCTGGCATTGCGCGCATTTCGTCCACATCCCCTCGGGGATCCGGTCTCGCGCTTGCTGGGCGCGCAGAAGCGTGAAACGCTGCTTTCTGAACCAAGCCATGTGTCGTCCCCGTCGGAGGCGCCCGCTTGCCCGTCCGGAGGCCAAACAGCCCCCCTTGTCAGCCAAAAGGCCTGTAAGTCTCGGCACGACAGACCTTCAGAGCCAGGCGGCGACGTATAGCCCATTTCCAAGGGACTGTCAACGGGAAAGTACTCACTTTGGGAAGACCGGCGCCCCCCCGGAATCCGGGGTTCCGTCGGGGGTCTTGGCCCCAACGCGTGCGCCGCCAAGCCCCTCGGCCCCCCCCTCCCCGTCCCGAACCGGGGTCAATCGGGGAGGGCCCCGTCGTAGGCCTTGCGACCCTCGAGAATGGCTTGGCGGTTGCGCAACTCCAGGCGCTGGCGCATGGCGTACTTCTCCTCGCGACGCTGGTCCGTGGGGCAAGCCTCGAACCCGTCCATGTCGGCGCGCGGACGTTTGGCCAGCATGTCCTTTCCCGCTTGGATTATGGCGAGCGCTTCTCGGTACGGGGTGCTGTTCTTGTCCTCGATCCTCGCCAGGCAGGGGCTCAGTTCCGGCCGGTCGAAACTGACCTGGGGCCCCCGGCTGCTATCCGCCCCAGCGAGTCGGGCGAAGGGAACGCCGGTCAGTTGGGTCAAGCGCTCGGTCTGGGGGTTGTCCAGCGGTGAGCGGCCCGCCAGATTGTCGGGGTAGGCGCTGGCGTAGTAGGGGTAGTAGGGGGCGTTGATGTCGACCCACGTGATCAGGCGATCCAGGCTCTCTTGGTCCAGTTCGACGTTCTGGTGTCCGCTGCGGACGACCTCAATCAGTCTGCTCGCGTGAGATCCCCACGAGTAAGCTGGCTGGATCTCGGCCGGACCGGCGCCGATGGCGCGGATGTACTTCCTGCGCCAGAGTTCGTCGTAGGACGCGTTGAAGGTGTCCGTTCGGTCTCGCGCGAGATTGAGCTTCTTTCCCGCCTCTTTGCCGTAGTCGTGACAGCGCATGCAGTAGCGGTCGAAGACGGGCTGCACCTCTTTCATGTAGTTGAAGAGGCGGGGCGGTCCCAACCAGCCGTCGAGTTCGCTCGGCGGGCGCTGGGCGGCCTTCAGGGCGGCGACCCGGGCGGGGGGAGGCGCCGCGAGGCGGTTGTCGTGACAGCCGATGCAGCCGGTTGTCTCGCCCGACTGCACGATGGCGCCGCTACGCATGGACTGGATCATCATGCCGTTCTCGTCCAGGAGCTGGAAGTAGAGGAACCGGTCCGAGGGGACGCAGAAGTAAGCCGAGCCGTCTTCTTCCACCGGCACGGCGCCGAGAATGCGCTTGTTGCCAAAGTCGTGCCAGTTCATTCCCGGCGCGTGCTGGCCTTGGCCGACCCATGCGGGCGGGGTCCAGAAAGGCTTCTCGGGGGACTCGACGACGCGCAGGAACTTCGCCGCGCCTTGCTTCACGCCCTTCATGTGCGTGCCTTGGTGAACGTCCACGACGTAGAGCCGACCCTCCCCGTTCTGGAAATCCCGTCGCGACGGAATAACCGGAGGACGGGGACGCGGTCCCAAGGGCATGGGGTCGAAGCATCCGGTCCTTGCGTCGGCCTCGGCGTAGAGCAGAATCTCGTTGCCGAAGACGTCGACCAGGTAGATGCCCATTTGCTCTCCCTTCGCCCCTGGGGCGCTCTTGCCCGTCATACGTGAGCAAAGGAAGTACTTGTCGCTCAGAGGATACGGGTCCTCGTATTTCGGCGAGACGCCTACGAAGGCGTCATAGTTGCCCTTGCCCACGCGGTCGACGGCGTCGGCTGGCCAGGTTCGGACGACGGGCTCGCGTCCGTCCACGCCGAGTCGCCGGTCGACGATGGCCAGGGCGCCCCAAGGGCGGTCGTGACACGAGCTGAAGACGCAGAGAACGCGTTGCGCGCCGGGGATGACGCGCCCGTCGAGGACGGCGCCGGGGGAAGCCGTGTTGTTGCCCCAGTAGACAGCGTGATTCGTTCCGTCGGGATTGACGGTCCAGAGTCCCTGGGCGTCGCCGAAATTGCGGTCCACGTATTCCCAGCGATCGTAAAGGATCCGACCGTCCGGCGTGAGAGAGCCGTGGCCGTCGTGCAGCGTGTTCTTGCCGATCTGGTGGATGTTGGCGCCGTCGCCTTCCATGCGGAAGAGGTTCGCCATGATGTGCCGGTTGCACATGCAGTACTTCGGTTCGCGCGTCGAGGAAAAGACAACGTCGCCGTCGGGAAGGTAGAGGGGGTCGATGTCCGTCACGCCTTCGGCCGAAGTGAGCTGGCGCAGATTCCCCCCGTCCGCGTCGATTTCCCAGATGTGGTAGTCCTCGGCAATGTTGCGGCGCATGGAGAAGATGATCCGTTCTCCATCGAAATGAACGTCCGGATCGCGAGCGATGCCTTCGGGGACCTCGATCAGGGCTTTCACTTTCCCGCCGTCGGCGAAGTCGACGGTCTTCATCGCTCCGCCTCCCTCAAAACTGCTCGTGTTGATCTCGCCGGTCTGGAACATGGTGGCCGTGTTGTGATGGTCGG
>DATKZW010000360.1:0-7152 GCA_035527775.1 Sumerlaeia bacterium
CGCCTCGGCGTCAACGGAACGATCGCCGTCGGGGCGATCCTGAGCGTTGTGGCGGGGCTCGGCGCAACGCTCCTTTCCCTCAAAGGCGAGCGTCCCGCAACGTTGGGGGCGATCCGCGATCCAATCCGGGGCGGCGACGAGACTCCGCCGCCGACGGATTCCGAGGTCGGAGGGATTCGGACGGCTGAAGCAGAAGGCCTTCCCCGTGCGGATGCCGTCGGCGGGGCCGATGCGGAGACTCCGCTTTGGCTGGCGCGGGTGGTGTTGGCGACCTACGGCGTTTCGGGATTCGTTGCCTTGGCCTACCAGGTCTTCTGGACCCGCACGCTCGTCTTTCGTTTCGAGTACCTGAAGAACACGACTTACTCTTTCAGCGCCATGCTGACGGTGTTTCTGATTGGTCTGGCGGCGGGCAGCGCCGTCATGGCGGTCCGCATCGACCGCCAGCGCAACCTCGCGCGCCTCTATGGTCTGATCCAGATTCTGACGGGCCTTTCGGGGGCTTTTTCGCTCTTCATGCTCATCCGCTACGTTCGCCTTTTCAGCTTGGGCGATCCCCTCGATCCCGAGACGTTTGACTTCAACTGGGCTTTGGCCGTCGCGAACGTTTTCTTGCGCACCGTCGCCACGATCGGCCTGCCGACGTTTCTCATGGGCATGGCGTTCCCCGTCGCGGCGCGGATCTGCGTGCGCCACTTACGGTCGATCGGCTCTGGAACGGGCAAGCTCTACGCCTTGAACACCGTCGGCGCCATTCTCGGCTCCTTTGCCGCGGGTTTCGTGCTGATTCCGGTTTTCGGCCTGGCGCGCGGTCTCTTGGCCCTGGGGCTGGTCAACGTCGCGCTCGGGCTCGTCGTTCTCCTGGCCAACCCCGCCGAGACCCCAAAACGAAGGTCCGCCTGGGTTGCTCTGGCAGCCGTCGCTTTCGCGCTCTTCTACTTTCGACTCCCTGAGGCGTATTGCTTTCAGGAACTTCCGGAAAAGCACAAACTCATCGCTTACCGCGAAGGCCCGCTCGCGACCGTCAGCGTCGCCGAAAGCTCTATCGGCGACCGCACGATCTACGTCGACAACGTGGGCGTGGCGGGAACGGATCGCATTCTCCTGACGGACCAGAAGAGCCTGGCGCATGTCCCGATGCTGATCCTCGAGAATCCAAGACGGGTCCTGACGGTCGGCTTCGGGTCGGGGGGAGCGTCCTATTCCTATCTGCTCTATCCCGAGCTGGAGCGCGTGGACTGCGTCGAGATCTGCCGCACCGTGCCGGAATTCGCGGACGTCCTGAAGGAATCCAATCACGGGGTTCTGGACGAATGGCGCGGCGGAGACATCGCGCAACGCGCCTTCCACGACGGCCGCTACCGCATCATCATCGACGACGTCCGCTCCTATCTACGCTTCACGAACGAGCGCTACGACATCATCGCCACCGACTGCACGGACCTGCGCTACAAGTCTAACGCCAACCTCTACGACCTCGAGTACTTCGCGCTCTGTCGCCAAGCCCTCGCCGAAGGCGGCATGGTGGTCGTCTGGATGCCTCTGGGCGGCCTGTCGCCCGATCTTTTTGCGTCGGCCCTAAAAACCTTCGCCGAAGTATTCCCCGAAATGACCATCTGGTACATGCACAACGAGCCGACTCATTATCTGCTCCTTCTGGGAACGACCGAGCCCCTCAGGATCAGCGTCTCCCGCATGCTCGAACGGATCCGGCGTCCCGCCGTTCGCAAGGACCTGGCCGACGTATCGCTCCATCAGCCGGAGAAGATCCTGGCTTGCTTCCTCGCGCCCGCCGCCGCTTTCCAGGACGTGTTTGAACCGCTGCCCGTCAATACGGAGAACCATCCCATCCTGGAGTTCGAGTCCCCGAAGTACGGCTACAGCGACCAGCCGGTCATCGTCAACCTCGCCTTTCTGCGCCGCCGGCAAGCGCCCGTTGTCGCCTGCCTCGCGGAGGTCGCCGACCAGCCGGATTTCATCCAGCGCCTGCGCCGGTTCGAAAGCGCCGTCGACCCGATCCTTGAGGGCCACGCTCACATTCGTCAGGCCGAGCCGCAAGTGGTCGAGGCGGCGCGCGCTTACTTGCGCGCCCTGGAGATCAATCCCGCGGACGAAAGCGTCCGGTTCTTGTTGGCCTTCCACGATCTGCGACGGCGCATCGAACGGGAACCCAACGATCTCTGGGCGCTCGCGAGTCTGGCGGACATCGAGTTCATGCAAGGCGATTGCGCTTCGGCCGCGAATCGCTTCCACAAAGTGATGGCCCTCACCGAGCGCTCGCCCAAAGACCCGGCGCTCGGCTTCTACAAACGCGGCGTTCTCGGTCTAGCCCGCTGCTATGGCGAACTCGGCCAGCCGCAAAAGGCGCTGGATGTCCTCGACGAGGCCGGTTCGGCGGCGGGGCGCCGGGCTGATCTTGCGGAGAGCGGCGATTTTCAGGAGTTGCGTCGCGAATTGGGGAGGTTGATCGCCAAGTGAAAAACGCCAGCCGCCCCGTCAAGGGGAAGCCAACGTGGGAGGCGGCCTCCGGCCGGCGACAATCGCCGGAGTCCTTGCCCAGGCGTTTGGGACGTTTTGGGCTTGCCCCCTGTCTGAGACACCGTGTAGTATGACGCCGTTCGTCCCGCAATCGGCCCCGTTCGCCGTCTGAACAGGCGAGGAGCGGAGAGAGGGACCCTCGCGAGTGACGGAAGGAGTTTCCTCAATGAGGCGCAGCGACATTCCTACACTCGGACTCTTGGCCGCGGCGCTGGGGTTGCTCGCAATCTTCCCTTCAGACGCGATGTCTCAAAGAAGAAGCCCCCCCAGCGACCATGTTCTGCCCGTTCCCCCGCCAAGTCGCGAACCGGCCGCCGCTTCCCCTCGCGCCCAAGAGCCGGGCTCTCGGGAACAGGGCGGGAAGAACCTGTCACGCCCCTTTCCGCCCACGGAGACTGAGGACAAGGATACGGGGAGCTATTGGGGGAGTTCCAGATACCTCGACCAGTTTTCCCACAACAATCCGTCTCGCCGAATAGCTAGACCCAAGCGGAAAGACGCCCGGCCGCCCTTCAACACTCAGAAGGTGTTGGACAACCTGAGGGAGTTCCAGAAAGGGCGAGCCCGGAGGAAATTCGAGGCGCTCGAATCCGAGTCCACCTACAACGCTCGGGCGCCGATCAAGCCCACTCCCCTGTTTCAGTTCCCCGAGCCGGAATCCCTTATCTACTGACCGACCCAAGGCAGGGGGCGCCGAAGAGCCGCGGACTCAGCGCTCAAGTGTTGCTGCGCGCCACGCCGACGGCGATCCGGTCTTCCCCTACGGGGTCACCCCTCCGTGAGAGCCGCGTTGGGGTCCATGCGGAGCAGTTGGATCATCGGGATCGCTTCCGCCAGAAGAGCGATAAGGCACGTTACGGCGACGACTGACGGCAGATGCCCCCAAAGAACCTGCACGACAGCCGTGTTCACGGCAAGAAACGGGGAAGTGAGCCACACGGCCAGATTCGACCCGGCGATGAACCCCGTTAGCGCCGCCGCCGCCGCCAGGATCAGCATTTTCCCGGCGAAAAGCCCCACGATGTGGACGTAGTCAGTTCCCATGGCCAGAAGAATCGCGACCTCGCCCCGCCTTTCCGCAACTTCCTGCAGCCCCGTAACAACAATAATGAGAACGGCAACGACAAGAGCAATCCCCAGCAGGTAATAGAGGGACCTCTGCGTGGTCCGCCGGGCCAGGTAGCGGCCCTCGGCGATGGCGCTCCTGGAAATGTGCTTGAATCCAGGCTGCGCCTTCTCGAGCTCCCGGCGCTGGTACGCCTCGATTTCGGCCAGCGACCCGCCGTATTCGAGGCACTCAAAGGCCAGGATCGCGTTGATGCGGCCCTCCTGCCCCAGGAGACGCTGGCAGTCCGCAAGCGGGATGTAAACGCGGAAATCGTCTTGCGTTCCCTTTGGGGGCAGCGTTTCGACCACCTCGAACTCAGCGCCCAAGATCGGTATCTTAAGACTCTCTTTCGGGTCGCCGACTTCCCGGTTGCCGAGAAGACCGGCCGCGGACGCGCCGAGTCGCGCCTGTCCCGGGTCAAGGGGCGGCATCATGTTGCCTTTCTCGCGCGTCTCGTCCGCTCTTGCCACGGGCTCGATCCCGGTGAGAAGATACTCCCTCTCGCCAAGACGAACGCGCTTCTGGAGAACCGAGACGTAGTACTTGGAGGCCAGACGAGGAACCCGAGCCAGGCGATGCGTCGTCCGGTCCGAAAACAGAACCTGCCGGTCCGTGCAGAGGTAAACGTCGAGAGGGTTGGCCTCCTCCGGAAGAATGAGCATGTTGTGGCCCATGTTCTTCATGATCAACTGCATGGAACGGTTCGCGAAAAGGCTCGTATTGCGAAGATAGACGTAGAGCGCGACCACCGAAGAGATGGCCAGAAACACGAGCAGAACGATGGACCACCTGTGCCTGGCCTGAGCCAGTAGCATCCTAAGGAACATTCGCTGGAATCCCTGTGCCGCGGGGCGACGGCTCGTGACGTCGAGGAGGCCGGGGGCGTCAGATGTTGTTGTCGAACCGCGTGTCGCCGCCGGTTCTTGGGATATCGCCGGCGCTCTTCGTCCCGTTTGTCGGATCGTAGATGACGGTTTGCCGCTCGGGGGGGGAATTGTCCAGGCCTCTTGCCCACAGTTCCACCTTCAAGCCCTGGTTCTTGACGCGGTCCGGACCCAGGCTGTTTAGGACCCAGCAGGTGAACCCGTACGTGCCGAAGAACTCGTAGTTGCGGTAGTTGTACTGATAGCGGGGAAACTCGTCGCCGTAGTTGCCCTCGGTCCCCTCGTTCACGAACGGGTCTCGCATGTCCACGTTCGTCATGTAGGCGACGGGGGTTGTCAGGGGCCACAAACGGTAGGAGAGAGCGTTGTAGGACGCCGGGAGCGCGCCGGCCTCGTCGAACCACGGGTAATGGTTGAGATCGGCGCGGTAAGACTCCAGCGCCGTCGCGATGGATCGGAAATCCGTCTTAACCCGGGACACTCGGGACCGAGTTTGCGCCTCGAGGAAATTCGGCACGGCGATAGCGGCCAGAATGGCGATGATGGCCACCACAATGAGGAGCTCGATTAACGTAAACGCTTGGGGAAAGCTCTTGGCCTTCACGGTTGGATTCTCCCGCGGACCCAGCACGAGCCGCGGCCCGGCGGCGTATTGCTCAAGTCAACGGAACCGCGCCAGCGACTCAGGAAATCGGGATGGAGCAACGGTTCCTCCTTGAACTCCCGGAACACGACTGCCCCTTCGGTCGTAGAGAATGTTAGCTGTTTCCCTTCCATCGTTCAAGAGCAATCCGCCTTGCCGGTGGGAACCGGGCGCATTTCGCTTCCGCTCCCTTCGCAGTCCTTTGCCGCGTCAAGACGAGGCCGCCACCGGGACAAGCCCGGTGGGGGCGACTGCGTGTCGATCCTTCGCTCCGCAACAGGAAGCCCGCCGGCGCGACCGAAAATCGGCGCAGTGGCTCTAGAGGAAAGGTCTGCGCGGGCGCCGCCTAGTCCTCCCCGCCGCCCTCTTCCAGACCTTTGGATCCCGCCAGGAGGTAGAGGACCGCCATGCGGACGGCGACGCCGTTGGTGACTTGTTCCGTGATGACCGAGTGCGGGCCGTCGGCGACGCCTTGCGAGATCTCGACGCCGCGGTTGATCGGGCCCGGATGCATGATGAGGACGTCGGGCTTGGCCAGCGCCAGGCGCTGCTCGTTGATCTGATAGAGGAGCCGGTACTCGCGAATCGACGGGAAGAGATTGCGCTGCTGGCGCTCGAGCTGGATGCGGAGCAGGTTGATGACGTCGGCGTCGCGGATGCCTTCCTTGAGATCGTAGCAGATGCGCACGCCGTAGTCCTCGAAGGAGCGGGGAACCAGGGTGCGCGGCCCGATAATGGTGACGTCGGCGCCGAGTTTCGTCAGCGCCCAGATGTTGCTCCGCGCGACGCGGCTGTGGAGGATGTCGCCGACGATGACCACCTTGAGCCCCTCGAAGCGCCTTTTCTTTTCCTGAATCGTGTACATGTCGAGAAGGCCTTGGGTCGGGTGTTCGTGCGTCCCGTCGCCGGCGTTCAGAACGGAGGCGCGGACGCGCCGACTCAGATACCACGGCGCCCCCGAGGCGGAGTGACGCATCACGATGTAGTCGGCGCCCATGGCCTCGATGGTGCGGGCGGTGTCAAGCATCGTCTCGCCCTTGGCCACGCTGCTGGTCGCCATGGCGAAATTCACGACGTCGGCGCTGAGACGCTTGGCGGCGATCTCGAAGCTTGTGCGCGTGCGCGTGGAGTTCTCGAAGAAAAGATTCGCCACCGTCTTGCCCCGGAGCGTCGGGACCTTTTTGATGGAGCGCGTAAAGATCTCCTTGAATCCCCGGGCGGTGTCGAGGATGTGGAGGATCTCCTCGCGGGTCATCTCCTCGAGTCCGAGGAGATGCTTGCGCTGAGCGATTCTTTCGGCTGGCGACGACGTCTGTGCGGTCTGGGCGGCCATGGAATTCTCACCCTCGTGTGTCGGAGTTCCCGCGTCTTTCCGCGCGCCGGGTTTCTGCGCGCCTTTCCGCAAGGCAGAAAAAAAGCCGCTCGAAGGCGGCGGCCAAGGCCGTTGCTATGGGGACGAATCGCCGGTCTCGTGTATCCACACGCCCTCCTCCTCGTCGCCGGCGCCTTCTCGAAAGCGGACCTCCACTCTCTGCTCCGGCGTCGTCTCGGCCGCGATCCCCACGACGTCGGGTTGGATGGGCAGTTCGCGCCGCCCGCGGTCCACGAGGGCGGCCAGCCGGATGGCTCGCGGGCGGCCGAAGTCCATGATTTCGTCCAGGGCGCAACGAATGGTCCGCCCCGTGCAAAGCACGTCGTCGCAAAGAATCACGATCTTGTCGGTGACGTCGAAGTCGATTCGGGTCGGCCGCACCGCCGGCTGGCGGTCCAATTGGTGGAAATCGTCCCGATAGAGGGTCGTATCGAGAGAGCCGAGAGGCACGCTCCACCCGTGTTCTCGGGCGAGGCGGTCCTGGATGCGGCGGGCGAGACCGACGCCGTGGGTCAGGACCCCGACGAGGACCGCCCGGTCCGGAGACGCGATCAGAGCGGCCAGATCTTCGGCCATCTTCCCAATGGTCTGGTTCAGAGCGTTGGCG
>DATKZW010000361.1:0-8899 GCA_035527775.1 Sumerlaeia bacterium
GGCAAACCCCGCGGCGGAGGGGGGAAAGAAGTCGCGCCCTCTTAGCCGCCAGTCATGGCTCCGCTGGGGCAAGCCCAGCGGCGGCCTGATCTTGACGGGCTGGGACTTGGCAAAGGGAGCGGAAGCGAGATGCGCCCCGCGCGCCTTTTTCGAGGCGCGCCTCTTCGGGGACCCGATAGTTGAGAGACTCGTGGAGTTGCTCCCGGCTGCGGAACCCGAAGCGGGTTCTCAGGCTTTGGGCGGCGGACCGGCCATCTTCACGATCTTTCAGGCACGCTTCATCGACGGGCGCCGCCCTGGATTCCTCTTGCGCGCTTCGCGGGGACTATGATCTGCTCGATCTCCGCGGGATGCTCTTCCTTCAAGGCGTTGCCAGTCTTTCCGAAGGCATCGGGCCGAGGAAGGCGGGGCATTCCCGGGACGGAAGTCCAGAACTCCGCGCGCGTGCGGTTCCGCGGCGTTGCGACGGAGAACCAGGGAGGGAGGGAGCGTTCCTATGCGAATCAGCCGACGGGAATTCGTGAAGGGGGGCGCCGCAGCGGCGGCGTCGGCGGGGCTCGCGGCTCTGAGCGACGCGCGGAGCGCTTCCGGGCAGGATGAACGCGAAACGAGGAAGCCGAACCTGCTCATCATCCATACCGACCAGCAAAACTGTTGGACCGTCGGCGCTTACGGCGGCGCGCTCGTCTCGACTCCCCACGTCGACTCCCTGGCGAAGGAAGGCGCGATCTTCCGCAACTTCTTCACCAACAGCGCGGTGTGCACCCCCTCGCGCGGGTGCTTTCTCACGGGGCGCTACCCTCACAGCCACGGCGCGCACCGGAACAACATCGCGCTGAATCGCGACGAGATGACCTTGGCGCGCGTCTTGCGGAAGCATGGCTACGAGACGGGATACGCGGGCAAATGGCACCTGGACGGGCCGCCGAAACCGGGCTTCATGAAGCCCGAGCGGTCGATGGGCTTCGAGGACTGCCGCTTCATGTTCAACCGCGGCCACTACAAGAAGATCACCGAAGGCCCGGACGGTCGCCCCCACGCGCATCCCTACAACGTCATCGGCGACGAGAAGACGTACACGACCGACTGGCTGGCGGACAAGACGATCGAGTTCCTCAAGGCGCCCCGGATGCGCCCCTTTTTCTTCATGGTCAGCTTCCCCGATCCCCACACGCCTTTCACGGTCCGCCCGCCTTACGACGCGATGTTCCGGCCCGAAGACATGACGGTCCCCCCGACGCTGCATCAGGAGGACCGGCCCAAGTGGGCCGATGACAAACAACACCAAGTCAAGGGCGACACGCCCGAGGCGCGCGAGGCGTGGCTCCGCAAGCAGAAGGCCCAATACTGCGGCGAAGTGAAGTGCATCGACGATAACGTCGGGCGGATTCTCGGCTTTCTGCGCGAGCGGGGCGTTCTGGACGACACCATCGTCGTTTTCTCCACCGACCACGGCGAATACATGGGCGAGCACGGCCTCATGTACAAGAACATGCTTTACGAGACCGCCTATCGGATTCCGCTGCTCGTCCGCTGGCCGAAGCGGATCGTGAAGGGAACGGCCATCGAGAACGTGGTCGGCACGGTGGACTTTCAGCCCACGATTCTGGGGCTCATGGGCCTGGCGCCAAGTGGCCGCGAACAAGGGCGCGACGCTTCAGCGCTCCTGCTCGGGAAGAGGACAGACTGGGAGGACGAGGCGTTCCTGCACCATTCGTCTCTGAACCGAGCCGGCCTCTTCACGTCGCGCTGGGAGGTCGCCTTCGTCAAGAACGGCGAGCACGTTCTCTTCGATCGGGCGAAGGACCCGGACCAAGTCCAGAACCTTTTCCGCGACCCGAGACATCAGGACGTCGTGCGGGAGCTGACCGCCCGCGTCGTCGACCACAACGTCGATGTCGACGCTCCGGCGGCGCAGTGGCTCAAGGCCGTGCGAACGGGCTGATCGGTCGCCCGGAAGGAAACGGGGCGCGGACGGGGATGGGGGCATTGTCGTGAAGGCGCAGCCCTGCACGATCGGTATTGCCAGGCCTTCCTGTTCGGGGAGAACCGCGGTGACCGAGCGATTTCCGGAACATGCCCACTCCCGATGGACAGGTGCGGCTTCTCACCACGGCTTGCCCTGCAAGCGGCTGATGACGCATTCGGCCAGAACAACGGCGTCCTCGACGGGAAGGAAAGAGAGGACGTTTTCGGGGTAGAGAAACGAGGCGTTCGGAGAGAACTCGTCGTCTCCCGCGTACCAGGCGATGGCGACGGCCAAGCGGGGGAAGACCCGGAAGCGGAAGCCCGCCTCGCCCAAGTCGACCTCTTCGGCCCCCAAGCGGCGACAGGCCTCGACGAATGTCGCGCGGTCGCGCCCGGCCGTGGCGCAGAGGCGGCCCAAGACGCGCCCCCGATGGACGGGATCGTATCCGCGCCCGTGGGGGAGATCGGCGAAGGTCCCCCAGGCCGGATCCGCCCGCGCCGCCGCGGGGTCTTGCCGCGGTCCCGGCGCGGAGAGGTAGTGCAAGGCGAGAATCTGCCACTTCGTTCGGACTTCGGCGGCGGCGGCTCCGGCGCCCTGCGCGGATCGATGCCGAACGGTCTCTTCACCGAGATCGATGAGGAAAACGCCGTCGAGAACCGGCAGTCCCCACTGCCCCGCCGCCGTTTGGACGGCGCCGAGGGCTTCGAGGTCCGCACTCTGGCGCCCCCGCACGACTTCCAGGGCGCGGGAGAAGGACTCCTGGTAGGGATTCTGTTTTGGGGGGGATTTCACGGGGCCCGCTTTTCTTTTGGGGATGCGGATGTTAGCGGTCTTGACGGGATTCCGGCAGCGAGCAACGAGATTGCGCCTCCCGAATGCGTTCCCGCAGCTCTCTCAAGCGCCGCTGTTGCTCCTCGAAGTTGGGGACCTCGCCCGCCCTCTGAAGGAGCTCGGCCAGGTCCCCGACCTCGCCGAGGCACTGTTGCGCCGCCGGGCACCACTGCGCGCACGAGGGCAGCGCCTCGCGGAAAACCCACTGCCCACACCGGCAGCGGGCCTTCGGTTCGTCGCCGAAAAGCTCCATCTCCCGCGCGCACGAAGGACATGGGACCAGGATGGTCTCGCGACTGGCGTTTGCCTTGCTGCCCGGACATGAAAGCTCCACTACGGCGTTTCCTCCCGCTCCCTGAGGATCTTATCCTACATGAACGATGGGGGAAACGCCAAGGCTCTTTTGCTCCGTCGTTGGCGGGCGTGGCGGGCCGCGTGTCGCCCTAACGCCGAAACGGCCGTCCAGTGTGGTGCGGCAGCATCGCAAGAAGGTTCCACCCCGCGAGAGGGAGCGCGAGGCGCCTCACGGGCAGTAGCGTTAAGAGGGAGAACACAGGCCCCATCGTTCGGCCTCTTTAGAACGCCTTGCTCCCCGGCGATCTCAGGCATACGGGCTTGACGAGCGGATGGGCGCGATGTATTTTGACGATCCGGAAAGGGGAGAGGAGAAAACCCATGAGTCGCCTGCTCCCGTGCTTCCTGCTCCTAGCGGTCACGGCCTGTTCGACCGCGAGCATTTCGCCGCCGATCGCGTCCACGCACGTGGATCTCTCGAGAAGCAATTACTCTGTCGTCCGAGCGGACGTGACGGGAGTCAGCCGGGGCATCAAGCTGTTGGGCGTCGTTCCTATCATGTCTCCCTCTTACAGAAGCGCCATGTCCGATCTGTACTCGAGGATCGGGCCGATGGAAGGCCGGTCCCTGGCGCTGGTGAATTGCATCCATGAGCGATCGAATCTCTATTTCATCCTCTTCTCGGTTCCTCAGCTCACGGTGCGAGCCGACGTCATCGAGTTCCTGGACGAAAGCGCCGATCCCCAGAAGCAGTCCAACCCGAAACCGGAGGAAACGCGACCATAGGATCGGTCTCAAGGCCTCTCGGCGCGCGCGGCGGTCGGGAGACGGTCTCTGAGCGCCGTTTCCCCGGGCTCATGCCGGCCGGACGCGCCGGACGAACGAAGGGGCAACGTCCCTCTCCAGAAAGGATTCCGAAAATGCGTTCCCGGGCATTTACTCTCATCGAACTCCTTATCGTAGTGGCCATCATTGCCATCCTTGCGGCCATTGCCGTCCCCAACTTCCTCGAGGCGCAGACGCGCGCCAAGGTCTCGCGCGTGAAGGCCGACTTTCGGAGTCTCGCCACGGCGATCGAGGCCTACACGGCCGACTACAACATGGCGCCCCTGGATCGGGACAAATACCCGAACGAGGCCCCGTTTTCCGAATGGAGGCACGACGATCGGTTTCTCTTCGCCCTGACCACGCCCGTGTCCTACATCACCAGCATCCCTGCGAGCCCCTTCATCTGGAACGCCACCGAGTCCGCCAACGCCACCTACTGGGACGCGCTCGTGGGCACGTACCACAACCTCTACACCTCGACGATCCCGGGCGAGACCGAGGTGAACGTCTACCCCGCTTTCCCCGGCGCGCGGTGGCTGCTGATCAATGTCGGCCCCGACCGCACGTATAACGAGTCGGCCTTCTCCGGGTACGGCTCTCTGGCCGATTCGCCCGTCCAAGGCCTCTACGACCCGAGCAACGGCACCGTCAGCCGCGGCGACATCGTCCGCGCCTCGACGGAAGGGCAGAAGTGACGCCCCCTCTCAGAGGGCGTGTGAGAAGTGTGGAAGAGCCACCGACCGCGCGATCTGAAGCCAAGAAGCGAGGAGAACTCGACGCTTCACTGACGAGTGGTGGCGGCCGGGACCGTGGCCCCGTCCCCGCCCGCCATACCCCGTGAGTCAATGTGCTAGAACCGGATCGGAATCCAGAGGACTTTCACGTGCTTCTCGCCGGCTTTCGATCCTTCACCGGCGCCCCGCCGGCCGAATCCAAAGAGCCCGCCGGCGAAGGAGAACTTCCGCAGATCGGG
The DNA here is from genome assembly GCA_035527775.1 of Sumerlaeia bacterium. Taxonomy (GTDB): domain Bacteria; phylum Sumerlaeota; class Sumerlaeia; order UBA8349; family UBA8349; genus DATKZW01. The sequence continues at coordinate 4,896 of DATKZW010000361.1, forward strand.
CCCCTTGTCGTAAGCCATGAACGGAAACATGTCGATGCTCGTGCGTTCGCCCTCCTTCTCCCGATGGAAGAGGCGCCCGAGCACGCGCTGCCGGCGGAAGACCGCTCCATCCTCGCGGACGACCGACTTCGAGTCGTAGAGTCGCCACAGGAAATGGAAATCTCCGCCCTTCCCCTCTCGCCGTTCGTAAGCGTAGATCGGGAAGAAATGGCTCTCCTTCCGTCTCTCAAAGGAGAGGGCAAGCGACTCGTCGGAGGGCAGACGGACAATCGTGGCGCCGGGAGGCGCGGGTTGACTCGGGTCCTGAAGCGCCAGGTAAGCGTCGCTCGCCTCCAAGACGCCGAAGAGGCTGAGGGGGCAACGGAAGCTCCACAATATGTCTTCCCGATAGCGCAGCCGGCCTTCGTCGGCGCCCCGCCGGCCTTCACCCTGGCGTTGCAGACGTTCCACGAACCACCGATCGCTCCCCTTCTGGAGTCGTTCCGTCATCCTTTCCCGCAGTCTGTCTTCCGTTTCGTTGGAGCGCCCATAGCTGAAGCTGACGTAGCCTAGCAGCGGGACGTTGCCTAGCAGCGCGCTGAATGACGTTCGTTCTTGATTCTTGTCGTAATTGAAGAGGGGGAACGCCCACATCTTCTTGTCTTTCGCCCCCTGGGCGGTTTCGTAACCGATCAGCTTCGCCAGGAACCATTGCTTGAAGAAATCCTCCCCTTTCTTCGTGTGAGACAGAACCAGGCCGAGGTTCAGAAAGGAAGTGTTTCCGCTTCTGCCGCGAGAGAACAGCGGCGACAGAAAGGACTCTTTGTCCGGTCCTCGGTCATACTTGAAAAGCGGAAGCAGGGCCATGCCTCTGTCCTCGCCGTCGCGGTAGTCGTACCACAGGGGGAACAGTATGGAACGCGAGAGCGAATCTTCCTTCCGGATCGAGAAATAGAGCGGTCCCAGCACGTCGTAGGCGGCCCATTCGGGTCCGACGAGGAATCCCCCGAGAGGCGTCACAAGAAGACGCTTCTTTTGGTCCGACTCGGTGTAGTAGTAGGCTGGGAAGAGATAGCTCCCGTTGCGATCGCCGCCGCTCCACCAGCTGAACAAGGGCCAAAGCACGGAACGCCACTTCTCGCCGTCCTTGTCCGAGGCGTAGAAGACCGGACCGCCCAGATAGAGGAAACGCCCGTCGTCCCGGAAGCCGAAGAGCGGCGTGACGAGCGTCTTGGCGCCGCTCGCGCGACGGAAGAAATGGTAGAATGGAACAACCATATGCCCCGCGCCTTCGTCATTCTCGAATCGGGAGACAAGCGGCGCCAAGTATCCCTCATACTTGCCGTTCTCGTTCTCCAGGCGCAGATAGGCGTTGAGGAGCGCATTCGTGATTCGCGAGTCTTCTTTCCGGTAGTCCGAAAACGGCAGGGAAAGAAAAAGCGATTTTTCGCCCTCCTGTGCCCAAACCCAGAGCGGAGCGAGGTAGTTCCATCGCTTGCCCTCCTTGCTCCCCGCGCCGCCGAGTCCGGCGAGATAGAGCAATTCCCGGTCATCGCCGTCGCGGCACAGGTTCAGAAGGAGCAGCCCCACGTTGAGAACCGACTCGGTCCCGTCGCGGCTGTAGAATCCGAGGGGCGCCGCGAGGAAGCCCTTTTCGTCCTCTCCCGTCCAATACCCTAGGAGGGGAAAGGGACAGAAATAGGACTGGAAGTCCTCCTCCTGAACGGTGAAAAAGAGCGGTCCCAGGATTCCCCAGAAGTCGTGAAAGCGCGTGAAAAGGGGCGTCCAGAACCCCTCCTCGTTCTTGTAGAGCGCCGGGCAGATCCAGAGCTCCGGGCTCGTGCGGCTTTGATAGTATAACGGGAGAAGCGCGATTTTCTTCGGGTCGACAACGAAATTCAGGACCCGCACGAGGTTTTCCAGCGCGTTCACGCGGGCGATTGGGGGAACAGCCGGCAAGATAGTGCCGAGTCGGAGGTCCTTCTCTTTCTTCCTGTACTCGTAGAGGGGGACGAAAGCATGCCCCTCGTCGGTCATGGCAATCAGAGGCCAAAGAACGGCGGTCGCCGGCTTGCGGTGATACAGCAAGGGCCAGACATTGATCCGGTCCTCAGCGGGTCCGATCGCCTTGTGGTATTCCCGGTCCCACATGGGCGTCGCCTTCATGGCCGTGGCGGAGCATCCCGTCACTAGGGCGGCCAGCGTCAGCATAGACCCCCAACCCAGCGTTGCGCACAAACGTTTCGGCGCCATTTCCGCGCCCTCCTCTCTTTGGCGGAAGAACGATCCTCCAACCGAGATGGGCTTCAAAACCAGGTGCAGACTTCACAACTCCATGGTGGCGGATGTCTCTCCGCACTTTCCAGCCACCCTCTCCCAGAGTAGCAATGATAAGGCCACGCGTTTGCGTCCGACGTAAGCCTTGATTTCACAGCGATCGAAGCCAGACAAAGGGAACGACCCGCCGATCGGGAGGGGCGGATCCTATGCATTCAGCGTATGCGGGATTGACACTAGCTGTCATGCGCGAGTTCGCCGCTGAACCCGTAGCAGCGAAAAATCAGGAACTCCCGCAGCCGCGGGACGGTGATGTTCTCCCCTGAGAACTCGCTAACTGAGCCATCCGGATGGATGATCAGAGAGGGCGCGGCCTCAACCCGCTCGAATTGCGTCTGGAGTTGCTCGCGACGGCGTCGGACCTTCAGCCCGATGGGGCTGTGCTTCTGCGGCTTGGACTTCTCTACGACGACGGCGTTGCAGCCCTTCAGTCCGCCGCGTTCGCTCATCCAGATCGCGAAATTGTGGGCGGGTCCTTCCTCCAAGGCGAAGACCTCGCGCGGTTGGCCCGAGTAGAACGCCAACATCGACGAGAGATGCCAGCCGTCGGCCATGATCGCGGTCGGCGTCCCGCTGTCGCGCTCCAGGGCGTCGCGCATCTCGCGCGCCTTCGTCCCGATCTCGCGCCAGCCCACGTATTCCCGCCGGAGCCGCCCCGTGTTCACCAGCTCCGGCCGGAAGGGAAGAGAAAGAGAATGCGGAAGGGCGCGAACGAGGAACGGCCCGACGCCCGCGCAGACGGTCGTGGCCACACATACCGCGACGCTTGCGCGGTAGAATCGTCGTCGAGTGGATCCGTTCTTCTCGAAATGGACCACGGTCAGCGCCAGCAGCGGGATGAAACCCGCCGCCGGCCAGTGGGCGCTGATCGAAACGAACGGTGAGAGCGCGCCGAGGAATAGGGGCAGGGGAAGTCCTGCGCAGAGCAGGTACAACAACGCCGAGTCCCCCGTCCGGCGCCAGATCCCGAATCCGCGCCACGCCGCCGCCAGCATCGCGACGTAGAGGAGCGGCGAGAGCATCAGGGCGGGCGCCAGCGCGAAGAGCAACACGTTCTCCAGGCCGAAACGCACTTCCCCCAGACCACTCCGCCGCCATTGAAAGGCGTAGTTCACCCACTCGTGCCGCGCGTTCCACCAGAGATCGGGCGAAACCACGGCCAATGCCGCGGCAGCCGCCAGCCACGGTCCCGGCGTCCTGAGCAACGGCCGGTGGCGCGGGGACAGAGCGAGGAAGCCCCAAAGCGGCGGCAGCAGGACCCAGGCGTGGAACTTGCTCAGCAGCGTCAGGCCTGCGGCGCCCCCCGCACACAGCCAGACAGCCGCCCCGGCTGGGCGACCCGTCTCGACGCCTTGCTCAGACGCCCTCCAGAAGAGCCACCACGTCAGAACCGCAAACAGCACGAGGCTGTTGTCCGGCTGAATCAGAACGCCGTTCAGATTGAGCATGGGGGTGATTGTGCAGATCGCGGCCGCGCGCCAAGCGATCCTCCCGCCCTGAAACATGTCGCGGACCATCGCGTAGATCGCCAGAGAAGAGACCGCCCCAAGAACGATCGGGGCCGAACGCGCCGCCAGCTCCGATCCGGGCGCCCACCCAAGAAATAGGGCGCTCATCCATCCCACCATGGGAGGATGATCGTAATAACCCGCCGCCGGATACTGCCCCCAGAGCCAGTAGTACGCCTC
>DATKZW010000362.1:0-5013 GCA_035527775.1 Sumerlaeia bacterium
CCTGGGACCAGGCTGGCATAGCCCTCAGCCCAATCCCAAGCCCCAACAGGCGATTCCATTGTGGTCGCGGGACCTGAGAATGTCAAAGCAAAACCCCGCATTGGACGCGCGGGCCAGATCCCGGCGACCCTTTCAGCCGCCGGGGCATGAGCCCCCGGGGCGCGCGTGCGAGGGGTCCGCCGGGCGGCGCCCGCAAGACACGCGGGGACGGGCGCGCGATCCATCGACTTCAACGCGGGGCTAGCCCGCCAATATCCTCAGGAAGAGACGCTCGTAAGCCTCGGCGGACCGGTTCCAGGAGAAGTCTTTCCGCATGCCGCACGTCTGGATCTGCCGCCAGACGTCAGGCGTTTCGCGGTGCACGGCGACCGCGTGCGCCACGGCGCCGAGGAGATCCTCGACGCGGTAGCGTGAAAACAAAAAGCCGGTGGCCGTCCCCTCGCGGATCGCTTGCGGGGTGGCGTGGCTGACCGTGTCGGCCAGTCCGCCCGTCGAGCGGACGATGGGGACGGTTCCGTACTTCAGGCCAAACATCTGGCTGAGGCCGCACGGCTCGTAGCGCGACGGCATGAGGAAAGCGTCCGCCCCCGCCTGGATGGTGTGGGCGAGCTTCTCGTCGAACCCGACACAAACGCGCAGCCGTTCCGGGTGGCGCCGCCGGGCGCGCTCGAGCTTCCGATGGTATGCCGGGCGTCCGCTTCCCAATATCACGAGCCGCACGCCGAGCCGCTCGAGAGCGGGCAGCGCCGACAAGACCAGATTGATCCCCTTCTGCGGATCGAGTCGGCCGATCATGCCAATGATGGGGATTTTGCCGTCGATGGGCCAGCGGAGGATCCGTTGGAGCGCCCTTTTGCACGCCGCTTTCCCTGACAGGTTGTCTGGTCCGTAGTTGCGCGGGATCAAGGGATCGGTCTCGGGATTCCACGTCGCGTAGTCCACGCCGTTGAGAATCCCCTCGAGTCGGTCGCGTCGGTGAGCGATGAATCCCTCCAGGCCGCACCCGAACTCGCGCGTGAGAATCTCGCGCGCGTACCGGGGGCTCACCGTGCTGATCCAATCGCTGAAGGCAATGCCGCCTTTGAGATAGCTGAGCCGACCCCAGAACTCCATGCACTCGGCGTGAAAGAAGGGCCGGGGCAAGCCGACGGCGTCGAGGGCCTCCGGGCCGCACAGCCCCTGATAGGCGAGGTTATGGACCGTAAAGAGAGTGCGGCAGGGGGCGAAGAACGGATCCGTGCGCAGAACGCCCAGCGTTTTTAGGAAGACTGGCAGCAATGCCGAGTGCCAGTCGTTGCATTGGATGATGTCGGGCGCCCAGGCGAGCCCCTTGAGCATCCAAATCACGGCCATATCGAAGAAGGCGAAACGGACCGGATTGTCGGCGTAGTCCTTTCCGTTCTCCCCATAGAGGCTCGGCCGGGCGAAGAGATCGGGGCTGTCGACGAAATAGACGGGGACGGATGAGTTGGGCAGATGGCCTTCAAAGACGCGTCCGCGAATGAGCCGCGCGGGAAAATGAACCAGCGCCTCCGGAAGAACGAGCCGAAGACGCTCCTTCTTGACGTCGATGTGTCGGTAGCGCGGCATGACCACGCGCACGTCATGGCCGCGCGCCGCCAACGCGCGCGGCAGGGCGCCCACCACGTCGGCAAGCCCGCCCGTTTTGGCGAAGGGAACGGCTTCAGAAGCGACTGCCAGGACCTTCACGGCGATAAGTTCCTCCCCTGATGGCGCCCCGCGCTCCTCTCGACGCGAGTCGCCCGAACCCGGCGGGCGGAAACGCTTCGTCCAGTGATGGCTCAATCTCTTGGGAAGGGTCAAGGGAAAACGCGAGCCAAAGGGGCGACGAGTGGCTGGAGGGATTCCTCTTGCCGGAGGGGAAGGGGAATGGGGGACCGGGAGAGCCGTGGGCTTCCGTTGGAGACGCTGACCACGCTCGCGGCCAGGCCGCGCCGCTACATCCGCATACACATCGCGCCGCGTGGACGGCCCCTCCCCGGCGCGGAGTGCGGAAACCTTCAACCACGCGGCCATGAACGGCATTCGCGGACGAGCGCGCCGCCCGCCCTTGTCAATCTAGGCCGACCGTTTGAGCTCTCCGGCGTTCTCTTCCTTCGGGGGACCGCCTTCCTCGGCCGCCGCAAGCAGGCGCCGATGCACGGTGGAGAAGAACTCCCCAGGCGCCCGTCCATCCCCCGGGAACGATCCCGCCGCAAAGCAAAACCCCGGGTTGCCAACGCTCGGATCGGCGAGGCGCTCTGCCGCACTCCGGGCGCCAAATGGATCCGTCTCGGTCATCAACGCCGCTGAATAGGGTCCCATGTCGAAGACTCTGTCGCTGCTCCGAACATGGTTTTGCAGGAACCCCGCCCCGTTGTCCGAACCGTTGGCGCACGTTGCCATGAGCAGCGACACAAACCGTCGGTACCGCGAAGCAGCGTGGATCTCGTGCTCCAACAACCAGTGAAAAGACGCCTCCCCGTGATTCATCTCGACGATTCCCTTTTCCCCGCTGGAAAATCGGATTCACCCACGACCTGACGGAAAAGCGCTGAACGAGCGCGCCTGATTATCCCAGCCAATCCCCGCTATTGCACGTTGCAAGAATCATAGATCACGCGCTGCCGGACTCTACCTATGGGAGACCCGCCAACGCAATGCTTTATTTCGCGTTATTTCACGTTATTATTTTCGCGGGAATCCTTCCCCGAACCCTCCCCCGGCGCCACGCCATTCTCAGCGATACGACCGCCCGACCGCCCTGCCGGGGGCGGCGGCTGCGCCAGTCTGAGTCGGGGCCCGAGAGAAGGAGACGACGGTTTCCCGTTGGGCTCTCAGGAGAAATGGAACGCGTACTTTTCCATCGCGTCCATGAGGGCCTTCACGTTGCGCAGCGGCACTCCGGGGTAGAGGCCGTAGATCATCATCAGACCGCCCCGTTTGCCGCCCAGCTTCTCGACCTCCTCACGGATCAGGGAGTCGACGTCCTCGGGAGAGCCCCAGCGCGTGACGCTCTGCCGGTCGACGTCAAGATCGACGCACACGCGGCCCGCGAGGCGGTCCTTGATCCAATCGATCCCGTTCACCAGGTCCTGCAGGTTGATGACCTCGACGCCTCCGTCGATCAGGTCGTCGACGAGTTGGCGGATGTCGCCGTCGGAGTGCATGTGGACGATGCACCCGGCCTCGCGGGCGGGCGCCATGAGACGCTCGTAGGTCGGTTTCACGCGCTTTCTAAAGAGGTCGGGGGAGATCATCGGGCCAATCTGCATCCCAAGGTCTTCGGGGTAGCCCATCCATTCGGCGCCGAGGTCGATGGTGCGCCGGACGACGGCCATGTTGAAATCCTCGACCATGCGGATCAGCTCCCGCAGCCGCGGTTCGTCCTCCGCCATGTCGCAAACCAGGTTCTCGTACCCTCTGATATAGGACAACCGAAGGAACGTATGGCCGTGGGGAAGCCCTCCTCCCCGCAACCGGCCCTCTTCCCTGGCCTTGCGGAAACCCTCCTCCACCTGGCGCCAATCGACGGGCCCGGCGCCGGTGCAGACGTTGGGATCCGGCGCCCTGTATCCCGCGAAGGCGCTCCAATCCGCCAAGGGATGCTTCGTGATCGCTCCCGCGATGCCGTTCTCCGTCGTTTCCCACACGCATCCCCAGTCGTCCGTGAAAGGTTCGCCGGCGCGGGCGGTCGGATGAAAGTCGGGTTTGATCTCCTCGGCGGTCTTCTCGAAGCCCGGGAACAGAAAAGGGTGCGACGCCATCAGATCCTGGAGCGCGTCCTGCGGATAGCGCTGCCAGCACGCTCCGTTGATGTGAAACGCCATCGGGATGTAGTCGGGGGTCTCGAATCGAACGGCTCTGAGCAGATTCTCTCGTTGATTCATGGCAGAGGAATGAGCCGGACCCCGGAGGGGATGAGGGCGGCGCGCGGAAAGCGAAAGGGGCAACCCTAGCCGGAGACAAATGTCAGGCGACGCGCGTTCGCTCCGCTCTTGGCGACCGGGCCAGGAGCGCGCGGGCCTCCCGCAACCTGGCCGCGATCGGCCGTTTGTTGGGGCAAGCGCGCTTACTCATAGCCGTCCATCGGGTTGATGTTGTTCCCCGGACCGTAGGCGAACAAGTCTCCGTACGACCTCGTGCCGTTGCTCGCGTCGTAGTACACGACGTCGCCGCTCCACTGGAATCCCGCTCGGACGTTGGGATAGTTGTCCTTGACGTCCCACTCGTAGTAGGAATCCGGCCCGGCCGAGATGACGGCGTAATTGAACTTGTCGCGGCCCGGGTCGAAGAAGTCCCGGGTCGCATGACGGCCGTCGCCGACCCTGCCGTATCCGGTCTTCGTCACGTACCAGTGCCACCAGGCCTGCTCGTAGCCGGCGTGCAGGGGGGCGTTTCGGGCCCTGTAGAAGGGGTCGCGAGGCAGAGATGTGATGTAGGCCACGGGGCTCGTCAAGAGAATCAGGCAGTCCTCCCAACTGGTGATTCGCGGGTGCCGGGGCAGGTCGTACACGTCGGGCGGCTGCCTGTTGGCGTCGACCGTGTAAGCCTCGATCGCCACGACGAGCGACCGCATGTCGCCCAGCGCCCGCGCCACCTTCGATCGCGCTTGCGCTTCGAGGAAATTGGGCACGGCGATGGCCGCCAGAATGGCGATAATCGCCACAACGATCAGCAGCTCGATCAGCGTGAATCCCGTTTTCATCCACGGGCAAACCGTTCGCAAGTGTCGCATCTCCATCCTCCCTTCCTCATCTCTCGGTCCCGAGAGCGAACCGGCCTGGAATGGAATCTCCGGGATTCTGCCTTTCGCGCCGCTCGCACTATCCGGGACGAAGCCCGGATCGGCCACGCGGGACCCGCCCGCGGGCGCCGTCGGCCCCGGGTCGCGCGTCGCGCGTCACCTCTTGCGGCCCTTGCGTTTCTGCTTCAGCAGCCATTCATACACCTTGGGGTTGTTGTAGGTCTCCGTCCACGAATCGTGCTTGGCCTCGGGGTAGACCGTGAACT
>DATKZW010000363.1:0-7042 GCA_035527775.1 Sumerlaeia bacterium
GACCCGGCGGTCACGTTTTTCAGGCCTTCGCGGTAAATGGCTTCGCTTAAGAGCGTCGCCGTGGTCGTGCCGTCGCCCGCCACGTCGCTGGTCTTGCTGGCCACTTCGCGCACCATCTGGGCGCCCATGTTCTCATAGGGATCCTCCAATTCGATCTCTTTCGCCACCGTGACGCCGTCCTTGGTGATGGCGGGAGCGCCGAACTTCTTGTCAAGGACCACGTTGCGGCCTTTGGGTCCTAACGTCGCTTTCACGGCGGCAGAGAGTGTGGCCACGCCTTTCAGAACGGCCCGGCGCGCCTCGTCGCTGAAAATCAACTGTTTCGCCATCTTTGCCAATTCCTCCTTTGGGGGTCTTTGCCTCGTCTCCTGCCCGCGGGGCATGTCCTGCCTGTCGGGCGCCTCTGACTAGGCGAGGATGCCGAGAATGTCGCTCTCGTGCATGATCAGATACTCCACACCGTCGAGTTTGATCTCAGTGCCCGAGTACTTGCCGAACAGGATCTCGTCGCCCTTCTTTACTTCCAGAGGCGTGCGAGCGCCGTCTTCTTTCAGACCGCCGGGCCCTGCGGCGATGACCTTGCCGCGTTGCGGTTTCTCTTTGGCCGTGTCGGGAATGATGATTCCGCCCGCCGACTTGTCATCGGCCTCCTCACTGCGTTTCACCAGAACGCGGTCGCCAAGTGGCTTGAGCTTCATAGTACAACTGCCCTCCTTTCCGAAGTGCGTGAATGTTGCGATCCACTGCTTCCCTGCCAAAGAGCAGATTCCGTACCAGCAGTCGGCGCTCCTCTCGGAAGACGCGTATCCCTCCTTGTATCAATGCTCTATGCGTGAGACCGCGACGGGTGTCGCAGTGAGTCGGATGGCTGCAAGTGAGCTCTTGGGATACAGGCTCGGAGCGGGTCCGCCTTTCTGTGTCATTCTGACCCACAGCACGCGTTCCGGCCATCCCGAACCTCTTGCCCGCGCGGTCTCTGGGGGCCGAGAGGCCCCATTCTCCGCCCAGCGCGTTGGTCCGCCACTTCGTCGAGGAAAGCTAACGGCCGTCTCTGCGCCGGTTCCAGGCCAGAAGGGCGGCCGTTTGGAGTGCGGCCTCGAGACTCGAGGAGGACGCCGTGCCTTTGCCGGCAATGTCGAAAGCCGTGCCGTGGCCCACGGACGCGCGAATGAAAGGCAAGCCCATTGTGACGTTCACGCACCGGTGGAAATCCAAGGTCTTCACGGGGATCAGCGCCTGGTCGTGGTACATGGCCAGAACGGCGTCGTACTTCCCCTCCCGATGAAAATGGAAAACCGTATCCGCCGGCAGGGGCCCCACCGCGTCGATCCCCTCGCTCTGGGCCGCAGCCACGGCGGGAGCAATCACTGCGCCTTCGGCGTCGCCGAAGAGTCCTCCCTCGCCCGCGTGGGGGTTCAGGCCCGTGACCGCAATCCGAGGTCGGGCTTTGGGGCGCGTCCGTTCCCTCGTTCCGGGCGCCGGCGATGCGTCCACTTCCCAAAACCAGGGAATGAACTCATCCATCAGCCGCAGGCGGTCGAGCAGACCTTGCCGTGTAAGAAGGCGCGGCACGCGCTCGAGCGGCTCGTGGATGGTTGCCAGAGCGACTCGCAGGCCGCCTCCGACGAGAAGCATCGCGACTCGGGACGTTTTCGTCAGGTCCGCCAGCATCTCCGTGTGCCCCTGATGGGGACATGCCGCCGCACGCAACGCCTCCTTATTGAGGGGGGCGGTAACCAGAGCGTCGGCCTCGTCCTGCTGAATGAGCGAGACTGCGCGGCGGACATAGGCCCAGGCGGCGGCGCCGCACTCGCCCTGAACCGTTCCCATAACGAGGTCGCTCGCAAAGGAGAAGTCTTGCGGCTCGACCACCGGCGCCAAACCGGGCTGGAATCCGGCCGCTTGGGCCGGAGATTGGACCGTTTGCAGGCGAAGGGGGGACCCGATCCGGCGCGCAACCTGCTCGAGCAGCCGCGTTTCCCCCACAATCACCGGCACGAACGGGACGGAGCCACCGCCGCCGGGCTCTAGGGCGCCCCCACCGCCGGCGGCGGCCATTCGCCCTTCGAAGAGGCGCAGGATGATCTCCGGACCGATCCCCGCGGGATCTCCCATCGTGAGGGCCAGGCGTTGGGGAGCCATGGGCGGCGGGTCAATGGGGAACATAGTCGCTGCGAGCGGCCTCCGCAGAAAGGACCGCGAGCGCAATCACCTTACGGGGGCTGACATGGAGATCGAGTTTCATGGCGCGGGGTCCTTCCCCCTGTTCCCGGGAGCCCAATCCCTCGCGGCCCGGGCAGGGCGCCGCTGGAAGCGCCCCAACGGGAACCCGTGAAACGCGACTATACGAGATCCCGACCCGAACCGCAAACGATCTTGTGTCATTTTTTCTCCCTTCCGACGGCTTCTGTTGTTGCCAAAGCCTCTGGCTTGTGCTCTACTTCGACCTAACCGCCACTCTGGGACTGACAATGCCGGGTTGATTCTCGATACACCAGGAGGCAGCGATGGGCAAGGCAATGGATCTGCACGATATTCTAAGAGGCGCGGCCCAATTCCGGGCCTCCGATGTCCATTTGATGGAGGACCACGTGCCTTACCTGCGCGTGGACGGCATGCTCCGACCGGTCCAGGCCCCGCCCCTCGATCATGAGACGCTCATGTTCTATCTCAAGAGCATGATGCCCCAGGTCCTCGAGCCGGTCCTTGAGGAGCGGCGAGGCATCGACTTCGCCTACCAGTTCGGCAAGGACTGCCGCTACCGTGTCAACGCCTACTACGAACGGGACAATCTGAAGCTCGTGTTCCGCTCGATTCCCCTGAAGATCCCGACCATTGACGAACTGGAGTTGCCCCAAACCCTCAAACGCCTGGCCATGCTCCAGCGGGGAATGGTGCTCGTGACGGGCGCGACGGGCAGCGGCAAATCGACCACCCTGGCCGCCATGGTTCAGTACATCAACTCCACGCAGAGCCGCTGCCTCATCACCATTGAAGACCCCATTGAGTACATTTACGAGAATCAGAAGAGCATTCTGACCCAGCGAGAGGTGGGGGTGGATGTTCTGGAGTTCCACGTGGGGCTTGTGCAGGCTCTCCGCCAGGATCCCGACGTCATTCTGATCGGCGAGATGCGAACCGCCGAGACGATGCACGTGACGATCCAGGCCGCCGAGACGGGCCACCTGGTCCTCAGCACGCTGCACACCACCAACTCCGTCCAGACCGTCGAACGGATCATCGCCAGTTTCCCCGAAGACGAGCGGAACCTGGTGCGCGAGTTGCTCTCCTTTAACGTCAAGGGCGCCGTCTCTCAGCGTCTGCTCCGTCGCACGGGAGGAAAGGGGCGAGTCGCGGCCATGGAGATCATGGTGGCCAACGCCACCATTGAAAAACTCATTTACGAAGATCGCATTCGCGACATTCCGGGCGTGCTCCGCGGCCGCGAGGAGGGCATGATGCTCTTCGACCAGTCCCTGGCGGACTTGGTCCGGGCCGGAAAGGTCGACATGGAGGAAGCCGAGCGCTACAGCGACGACGTCTACGCGATGCGGCGCTACGTCAAAGGGGTCTCCACCTCGGGCGATAACGCCGGAATCATCGCCGGGTTCGGTTGATAGCGGCCGGGAGGGAAGCGCCTGGCTTGGGCCGCGCAGCCGAGTTCGGGGAGTCCGACCATTCGCCATTCCGTTCAAGGGAGAAGATACACGCATGAGCACACGAATTCGCACGGGCATCGAGGGTCTGGACACCATTCTCGGAGGCGGCTTTCTTCCCTACAACAGTGTCCTTCTGAAAGGCGCCCCCGGGACCGGGAAGACCTCTCTCGGCATTCAGATCCTCCTTCAAGGCATCGGGGAGGAAGGCGAGGGCGCCATCGTTTGCTCCTTCGAGCAGTTCCCCCAGCAGCTCCAACGCGACATGAACAGCTTCGGTTGGGATCTTGACCGTCTCGTCGCGGATGGCAAGATGCACGTTTTCTACGTCAGGCCCGACGATCTGGTCGTGCCCGCCGGCGGCGCGCACTCGTCTCTGGTCTCCCGCGTCCTGGAGAAAACCGACGAAATCGGCGCGAAACGGCTCCTGATGGACAGCCTCAGCCACTTCAACCGCGTCAACGAAGACCCCATTCAGTGCCGCTCGCTGATCCTCCAGTTCATCAACGAGGTCAAGGCCGTTGGCTTGACGCCCCTCTTGACGGCCGAACTCCACGATACGGGGCGCCGCGAGTTCTCATTCGAGGAGTATCTCGTCGACGAGGTCGTCCTCCTCCACAACGACCTGGCGACTTCCGGCGCCTCGCTGCCTCAGCGGACCCTCGAAGTGACCAAGACCCGCGGCCACTCCCACATCCGCGGCCGCCATCCTTTCACCTTCACGGGGAAGGGCATCGAGGTCTACCCCCACATCCTCCCCGAGCCTTTTTCCACCGACGAGATGACGGAGCGCCAGTTTGAGCCGGTCCCCTCGGGCGTCGACGGCGTGGATCGGCTTCTCGGCGGCGGCTACCCGTCCGGCACGGCCTCCATCATCGCCGGCATGTCGGGCGCCTACAAGACGACCCTCGCCGCGACCTTTCTGGCCGAGGGCGCCGGCCGGGGAGAAAACGGCCTGTTCATCACCTTCGAAGAAAACCCCCAGCAGCTCATCAAGACCCTCGCCCGACGGGGCGTCGATCTGGCGAGCGCCGTCGAGTCCGGACAAGTCCAGATCCGCCACTACGTCCCCAAAAGGACCTGCCTCGAGAAAATCCTCGCCGATCTTCGGCCCGGACTCGACAACGGGAGCCTCCGACGCGTTGTGATCGACAGCCTCGACGACTTCGAGCGCTGCATCGAGAAACCGAGCGCTTACAAGGACTATCTGGGCATGTTTCTCGCCGCCCTCCGGCGGGCGGGCGCCACGACCCGTCTCACGCTGAAGCTCCAGCAAGTCAGCGGCACGAACCCGATCTCCGACATTCGGTACGTATCGATGGTTGAGACGGTCGTCTATCTCGGAAACGTGGAGATCGAGAGCGAGATCCACAGAGTCATCTCCATCCTCAAGGCCCGCGGATCGCGCGCCGAAGGCGACCTGCGCGAGATCCAGTGCGACGCCGGCGGCTTGAAGATCACCCACAAGTTCCATGGTCTCTCCGGCATCCTCCAGGGCACCGCCCGCGGCAGATTCAAGAAGACCGTCGAGGACATTTTCCAGCCCCTCTACTTCATCCGCGACTTCGCCCAGTTGGGGGCCACCGGTAAGGTAGACGATGCAAAACGCCAGAAAATCCTCGCCGACATTCTCAGCCAACTCGGAGCGCTCGACGGCGCCCTCAAGGACTATTTCGGTTTCGACCCCGAGGAGGAGAAGAAAAAGTGAGAGAAGACCGGGGGGTGATGTGGAGGTCGCGATCCTCCATGTCAAGGGCTTCAGGGTTTACCCTCATCGAGCTTCTGATCGTGGTGGCGATCATTGCCATTCTCGCGGCCATCGCCGTGCCGAACTTCCTCGAGGCGCAGGTGCGCTCGAAGGTCAGCCGCGTCCGGAGCGACATGCGCACCCTCGTCACGGGACTCGAGGCCTACATGGCCGACTACAACACGTATCCGATTTACTTTATCGCCGGCTACGGGATCTACCCCCAGGGCTCGAGCAGGGAGTCCTACCCGGCACTCTGCGCCGGCATCGCCCTGTCCACTCCGATCGCCTACCTCAGCAGCGGCATGACGCCCGACCCCTTCGGTTCGGACGTGGCCGTCACCACCTCGGGTGCGCGCGAACACTCCTTCATCACCATCATGTGCGGCGTGGCGGCGAGTTCTTCGCGAAGTCTCGCGAGCAACGATCCGTATTTCTCCGGCAACTTCGCCGCCATGTACCCGCGCGACTGCTGGGCCCTTCAGTCCTGGGGACCCGACAAGGAGGATAACTTCGCCTCCTCCACGTTCCCTTACGGCGGGGCTCAGTTGAAGGCGGCGGGAACCCCCGGCGGCTTCATCTACGACTCCACCAACGGCACGCGGAGCACGGGAGACATCCTGCGCACCAGCGTCGGCCGCTGGCCCAAAACCTACTGGGGACTCCCCGCAACGAACAACGAACCGTGGATGTAGCACCGACGGGTTTGCCGTGGAGGCCTCACAAGGGACGCCCGGGTTCTTCTCGCGAAATCCTCCGCGAATCTCGCGAACTCGGCGAATCGTTTCCCCGGGAAATGGGACCGGCCGTCATGCGAACGGCCTCGCCGGGGGAATTCGCGGGCTGGGGAAAAGGATCACACTGCGCTCTTTGGCCGTGGTGATCGGACCTTTCATGTCTTCTTGCTTCTGCTTCGCCTCGCTCCCGGTTTCGCCATCGGCACGATCCAGCCAGGTTATTCGGGATGGGCGCCGTAGCTGCTCCGCGCGAGATCCCCGCGGGACTTCGTCCCGTTCGTTGTGTCGTACATTAGATTCACGTTCCAAAAATCCGCCCACAGAAAGTCGTCCAGCGAGTCCGGCCCGGGAGTTGACATGACGAAATACCCCGTCTTGCCTCCCCCGGCGAACTGGAAGTAAGGGTCCTCCTTCGGGGCGTTCAGGATCCGCATGCTCAGTCTCTCGCAGAAAGGATCGCGCGGAATCGACGACATGTAGGAGATCGGCGTTGTCAAACTGGCGTAGGTTTTCCATTCGCTCTGACGTCCGTAGGGCCCGTATTGTCCGCTGTCCCAGTCCAGAGGATAGGCGCCGTTGTCGGTGAAATAAGCGGTCATGCCGTTGGCGAGAGTCCGCAAGTCTGATTTGACCCGCGAGACCTTCGAGCGAACCTGCGCCTCGAGGAAGTTGGGCACGGCTATGGCCGCGAGAATGGCGATGATCGCCACCACAATCAGAAGCTCGATGAGAGTGAAACCTGTTGCGCGATGATTCGATTTCGACATTGACATCAGACTTCCCTCCTTCTTCGTCCGAGCCTCCCCACACCCAGACGTCCGTCGTGAACCGGCGCCCCAAAGGCCCACGCGCCACGACCGCCCGCAGGCCCCTACACTATGAACAATCGTGGACTTCCCACG
>DATKZW010000364.1:0-8894 GCA_035527775.1 Sumerlaeia bacterium
ATGACCCCGACGCCCAGGTCGGAATCATGATAGAAACGCCCTCGGCCGCCCTAACGGCGGAGACGCTTGCGGAGGAAGTCGATTTCTTCAGCCTCGGCACGAACGACCTGATCCAATACGCGCTGGCGGTGGATCGCGCGAACGAGAGCGTGGCCGACCTTTACAACCCGCTCCACCCCGCTGTACTCCATCTGATCACGCGGACTATCGACGCGGCGCACCGCGCAGGCATTTGGGTCGGACTGTGTGGGGAGATGGCGGCCGACCCGGCTCTGGCCGCGCTCCTCTTGGGGCTTGGGATCGACGAACTCAGCATGAGTTGCATGGCCATACCGGAGGTCAAGCGTCTGATCCGCTCCTTGACCCTCGATGAGATTCACCAGTTCCGACAGGACGTTCTCACGAGCCTCGGAACCGAGAAGACCCCCGCTGTTTTGTCCCGTTTCCGGCGCAAGTGCGCAAAACGACGGGTTGCGTGAGACCCGTGCCGCGACACCACGCTCGAGAGCGTTGTGGAACCAAGAGGCCGCGGCCCGAGCGCCGCATTCCTCAAGATCCAGCCACCTTGGAGGAGAGAAACGATGAGGCCTTCCCCGGCGTTCTTGGTTGTCCCCCTTTTCCTTCTTGTTCTGGGCCTGTGCCGTTGCGGAGAACGCGGGGAAGACGCGGAAACGGGGGACGCGAGGACGCCGACCGCCCCCAAGCGACTTCGCTTTGCGACCATTGGCACCGGCGGCATGACGGGCGTTTACTATCCTACGGGCGGCGCCCTCGCGAAAATGGTCAACAGAAAGGTGGCAGAGTACGGTCTGCGATGTACGGCGGAATCCACGGGGGGATCCGTCTTCAACATCAACGCCGTCCTGACGGGAGATCTCGAGTTCGGCATCGCCCAGTCCGACCGCCAGTATCAGGCCGTCAAGGGCCTCGCTGAGTGGGAAGAGAAAGGGCCGCAGGCGGGCCTGCGCGCGGCGTTCTCGATCCACCCGGAGTCGGTCACCCTCGTTGCGGCCGACGATGCGGGCATCGAGACGATCCTGGACTTGCGCGGCAAGCGCGTTAATATCGGCTCTCACGGCTCGGGCCAGCGTCAGAACGCCATCGACGCCTTGGCGAACGCCGGCATTGACTTCGAGAAGGACGTCCGCGCGGAGAGCGTCAAAGCGGCGGAAGCTCCCGGTCTGCTTCAGGACGACCGCATCGACGCTTTCTTCTACACCGTCGGGCATCCCAGCGGCGCCATCAAAGAAGCGACCGCCGGAAGACGCAAGGTCCATTTCGTGCCCCTGATCGCTCTAGGAGAGCTGTTTGAGAGGTATCCCTACTACGTGCCTGCGACCATCGCCATCGGGAACTATCCCCAGGCAACCAACAAGACGGACGCGCCGACTTTCGGGGTTAAGGCCACTCTTGTCACGTCCGCTCAGACGCCTGACGACATGGTTTACGTCATCACCCGGGAGGTCTTCGAGAATCTCGGGGAGTTTAAGAAACTCCACCCCGCCTACGCGGGCCTGACGCGCGAGAAGATGCTCGAAGGTCTGACTGCTCCGATCCATCCCGGAGCGATGCAATACTACAAAGAAGCCGGCCTGAAATGAGATCGGGAAGCGGACTTCGCCGTTTTGACGCCCTTCCGGCGGCCGCGGCAGGGGTCTGTTGCGGATTCCTGCTGTGAGGAAGGCGTTGCAGCGGGAAAGCCTTGTCCCGTTCATCCCCGCGGTCACGGGAACAGCGGATCTGCTGAAGACGCTGAAACATGACGATTGCCGGAGCGGAAGATACTGACAAAAGCCGCGCCGATGCGCAAGAGGCGGCTGAAGAAGACGGCGTTTGGCGGCGGCCGGTTGGCTGCTCGCGGCTCGTCTTGGCAGGCGTGGCGATCGCTTGGTCCCTGTTCCAGCTGTCGATCGCCTGCAACTGGTCAATCCCGGTCGGGGGCCGCAAGGTCCCCCTCGGGCTGATCCTCGACTCGATCTCCATCCGCAGCATCCACCTTGCCTTTGCCTTGGCGTTAGTCTTTCTCTGCCGCCCTCCTCTGAAGAGACCGCGTTTCGGTCTCGGCGCGTTGGCCGTTCGGGACCGGGTTCCTCTCTACGACATTGTCCTCGCCGTTCTGGCGGCGCTGGCCGCTTTGTATCTCATCATCGACTACCAGGGAATCACGCATCGGTTCGGCGCGCCAGCCGTGCGCGACGTTGCGATCGGCCTCGGCCTCCTCATTTTGCTCCTCGAAGGCTGCCGACGCGCCATTGGACCGGCCCTTTCGGTCATCGCCCTCCTTTTCTCTCTCTATGCGTTCCTGGGGCCCCACATGCCGGGACTGCTTGCTTTCAAAGGCGTGTCCCTCAACCGTTTCATCGGGCAGATGACGATGTCCACCGAGGGAGTCTACGGGGTCCCGTTGCACGTTTCAGCCAGCGTGGTCTTTCTCTTCGTGTTGTTCGGCGCGATGCTCGAGCGCGCGGGAGGGGGACGGTTCTTCATGCACCTGGCGCTCAGCCTCCTGGGCGGGTTCCGCGGCGGGCCGGCCAAGGCATCGGTTCTCTCGAGCGGCCTGACGGGCATGGTCTCCGGATCGAGCATCGCCAACATCGTCACGACGGGGACCTTCACGATCCCGTTGATGAAGAAGATGGGCTATCCGCCGAAGAAAGCGGCCGCCATCGAGGTGGCGGCTTCGACGGACGGGCAGTTGGCCCCCCCCGTCATGGGCGCCGCGGCGTTCATCATCGCCGAGTACGTGAACGCGCCCTACGTCGAAGTCATCAAAGCGGCCGCCATCCCGGCCTTCGCGTCCTACGCGGCGCTCCTGTACATCACCCACGTCGAAGCGTGCAAGCTCGGCTTGAGGGGAATCCCTCGTCGCGATCTGCCGCGATTCTTCGCCACTTTGGCGCGCGGTCTGCACTACCTGCTCCCCCTGGGGTTTCTCCTCCACCAACTGATCGTGGCGCGCCGCACGCCCGAAGCCGCGGCCTTCGCCGCTTGCTGCGTCATGGCCTTGGTGATGATTCTCCAGCGCCCCGTCGAGGCCCTTCTGCGGAAGACTCCCCTCTGGCCGGCCTTCAGACGCGGAGGACGGGATCTCCTTGCGGCGCTGGCCGCCGGGGGGCGCAACATGGTGTCGGTGGCCTTGGCCACCGCGGGAGCGGGCGTCATTGTCGGCGTCGTGGCGATGGGACTCGGGGGACTGATCACGGAAGTCATCGACGCGGTCTCGATGGGCAGCATCACGCTCATGCTGATTGTCACCGCCGCGGCAAGCCTCATCATCGGCATGGGACTGCCGACAACGGCCACCTATATCACCATGGCGACGCTGACGGCGCCCGTCATCGTTACGATCGGCCGGTCCCACGGCGTGGTCGTCCCCCTCATGGCGGCCCACCTCTTTGTTTTCTACTTCGGCATCCTGGCCGACGACACGCCGCCCGTGGGTCTGGCCGCATACGCCGCGGCGGCCATCGCCAAGTCGCCGCCCATTGCCACAGGGGTCCAGGGCTTCCTCTACGACATCCGCACGGCCGTCCTCCCCTTCATGTTTATCTTCAATGCCGATCTGATTCTGCACGACGTGCACAGTTGGCCCCAGGGACTCCTCATCTTCGCCATGGCGTGCGCGGGGAATTGCGCGTTCGTGGCCGCCACGCAGGGCTGGTTTGCGACCCGGAATCGCTGGTACGAGATCCCGTTTCTTCTGAGTGTGACTTTTCTGCTCATGCGACCGGACTTGGTGGCGCGCTGGATCGGCCTTCCCCACAACCAGCGCTACTGGACTTGTATCATTGGACTAGTCGTTTTCGGCGCGGTGTATCTCCTCCAGAGATTGCGCGTCGGACAGCCTCGAACGTAGAGTGGCCCCGCTGCCCGGGCGAGACGGAAGGCCGATCCCAGGGCTGCGAAAGGAGCGACGATTGCGATGAAACTGAAACTCCACTGGCAGATCCTGATCGCCCTTGCGCTGGCCGTGCTCGCCGGAGTCCTGACGGGCCCGGATGGCTCCCTGTTGGGGATCAGACTCCTCGCATGCTACGAGTTTCTTGGGACGCTGTTCCTGAACGCCCTGAAAATGCTCATCATCCCGCTCATCGCTTCCGCCATTATCACCGGCATCGCCGAAGTGGGAGCCGCGGAAGGCTTCGGACGCCTCGGGGCGAAGACGATCCTCTATTACCTGTGCAGCAGTCTGGCGGCCATCCTCGTGGGACTTGCGCTGATCAACGCAATGAAACCGGGAATCATCGACGGAGAGCCGGCCAAAGACCGGATCGGCCTCAGCGAGGAGACGACGACGGTCATGGAGAAGGTCAAGGACAAAGGCGCTTCCGACGTGGCGGGCGTGTTTCTCCGGATGATTCCCGACAACGTCGTCGAGGCCGCCACGGGGGCGAACATGCTGGGGCTTATCACGTTCAGTCTTCTCTTCGGTTTTTTCACGAGTCGGATCGAGGCGCGCAAGCGCGACGCGATCATGGCGTTCTGGCAGGGGGTCTTCGACGTGATGATCCGCATGACGGACCTGGTGATGCGATTCGCACCCATCGGCGTGTTCGCCTTGGTGGCCAGGACGGTTGCCCTGACTGGCTTCGCCGCCTTCGAACCGTTGATGGGCTTCTTCTTCGCCGTCGTCATCGGCCTTCTGATTCACGGCCTGATCGTCCTTCCTCTCGCCGTGCTCTTGATCGGCCGAGTGAATCCTCTCCTGCACTTCAAGGCGATGCAGTCGGCGCTCCTCATGGCGTTCTGCACCTGTTCGTCTTCCGCCACCTTGCCGCGCACGCTCGAGTGCGTGATGCAAAACAGCGGCGTCTCGCGCCGCGTCGCGAGCTTCGTGCTCCCCCTCGGAGCCACGGTCAACATGGACGGCACGGCTCTCTTCGAGTGCGTGGCCGTCATCTTCATCGCCCAGTGCTACGGCCTCGATCTCACGTTCGGCGTGCAGCTCACCGTCGTCATCACGGCGCTGGTTACGTCGATCGGCGTGGCGGGAATTCCGGCCGCCGCACTCGTCGCCATCGCTCTGGTATTGGGCGTCGTCGGTCTGCCGGCTGAGGGGATCGGACTGATCCTGGCCGTCGAGCGGATCCTCGACATGCTCCGGACGTCGGTCAACATCTGGAGCGACAGCTGCGGCGCCGTCATCATCGCGCGTTCCGAGGGCGAGCAGAACGTCCTGGCAAACGCCGTTTGAGAAACGCCGCACTTGGGCCGAAGATGGGCGTCGTCCTTGCTATCCGTCGCTCAGCGGTTGAATTGTGAGCGTGATGGATGCGCTCGTCACGGGACGATTGAGGTCGAGTCCCAGACGGACCGGGTTCTTTCCGGCGCTGAAGTCCTCCTGAATCTCTTCGGCCTGAATCGTGAAACCCGCCCCTTCGGACCGCACCTCGACCCGAACCGCTCCATTGCCGTCCCGTATTGTCAGCGCGTCCTCGCCGTCTTGCTCCCACTCGCCGAACGTGATGAGGGCCGCGCCGAATCTGCTCGGCTTGGCAAAGAGCGCCTCATCCGTCACTTTGAAAGATCCCGCGCCGCTGCGCGAATAGACGAACGTTCGCTTGAGTTCCTCGAGTTCCTCCACTTCATAGGCGGAACGAAGGTTCAGCGCCAGGGTGTCGGCCTCCGCTGTGAAATCCGCGCGAATCACCTCCCCGCGGGCGTCTTCGCCCGTTCTCTGCAGGCGCCCGGCGACTAGCGGAACCGGATGGCCGAAGGAATTCAAAGCCTTGCTCTCGTAACGGCGCGAACTGAAAGTCCTGGCCGTGTACACTTCGTTGCCCGGATCGGCCAGGACCGGTCGGCCGCCGACGACCACGACGAAGGATCCCACGTCGTTGTGATTGTGATGCTCCCCATTGTGGCCGCCCTTCATGGCGACGCCGAGCCGGGCCTTGCCGTCCTTGCCGGGCCGGCAGATCAGCACGCCTGCGTCGCTGAACCAAGTGCGGAGTTCTCCCGTTTGAAACCTCGTTTTTGCGAGCGGCGCGCGCGACGCCGAATTCGGGAAGCTGTACATGAGCAGACCGGGGAGTCCGCCGTCCGGCGTCGCGACTTCGCGCGTCTCATGCTCGCGAAGCCCTAGGCCGAAGCGGCGGCTGATGTACCACCCCATCTGCGGACCCGGTCGCGCGTCGACGGAGCAGTCGGCAAAGGCGGGGCAGACGCCGTCGACGATCTCGATGCGGGCGCCGTAGGCGGCCGGTGCGCGCGCCGATTCGTCTTTCAGCAGATCGAGCCCGCCGCCGGTTGCCTGATGGATCGTCTCGGCCAGTAAGAGGAAGTTCCCAAAGCCGTAGTTCCAGTACGCCACGCCCTCGGAGCAGTAGCCGTCGGCCGCAAAGCCCGCCAGGAAATTCCCCACGTATCTCTCGGCGGCAACGATGTAGAAGGCCCGCTCCTCACGCGACTCGACGAGCGTCAGGGCCGTCCCCGTCACGCCGGCCAGGCAGACGGCGTTCCAGTTGTTCGTCGTCTTTATCCACCAGTTTTCCGCGCGTTTGCCCGTCGCCATGTCGCGGAAAGGATCGAGCGCGCGCCGTCGAAGGTTCTCGCGGATCAGGTGGCGCGTCTCGGGCGCGATCTTCTCGCCGAGGAGATAGTCGGCGGTTGCCAGTTCCCAAGCGAGGGTGGCTGACCGCAAATCGATGTCGACGCGCTTGCCTTCGAAGTTCGCCAAATCCCGGTCGTGGGCGGGCATCACCCAAGTGCGCTCGGCGCACAGCGCGGCGACCGTCTCCTCGAAGGGCGTGAGAAAGCGCCCCTCGTTCTCAAGGCACTCGGCGAGGACGAACCACTTGGCACGAGCGGTCCGGCGGCCGTTGACGTCCTGCCAACGCGTGCGATTGCCAGTGCGCGAGAAATCGAGGTACAGGTTGTCGGAAGACTCCGGCAGCGGCGTGCGCAGACACTCCTCCGCCTTTCGGACTACATCCTGGAAAGCCGGCTTCTCG
The DNA here is from genome assembly GCA_035527775.1 of Sumerlaeia bacterium. Lineage (GTDB taxonomy): Bacteria > Sumerlaeota > Sumerlaeia > UBA8349 > UBA8349 > DATKZW01. The sequence goes on from DATKZW010000364.1 coordinate 6,954, forward strand.
GCCAGGTCGTTCCACATTGCGCGCTCGCCGATGGGCGCGCCGAAGCCTCGCGGCTTCTCGCCCAGCATGGCCGCTACGGCGCGGGTGCGTTCGGTGTCGAGTTTCCCTTCCGACCCCTCGGCGGGGGGCCCCGAATGCAGCCCTCCGACCCATGCCGCGGCGGGGATAAGAAGCGCCATGGCTTTCCTGTTCGTTCGGATCATATCCTCGCCCTCTCGTTGCCCCGGGAATCTCGCCGTAGTAGGCCCCGTTGTCCTGAATCATCTCGTATCTGGCGTGACACATGGCGGCTTGGATGCAGTTCAACAGCATTCTGGCCTTCCTCCTTCTGTCCAGCCGATCCGGCCTTGTTCCCGTCCGGCGCTGCCCGTGCTGTGCGCTTGTCAGCCGCCTCTGGGGCCCTGCCAAATCGCCTTCACCCCAACCGGTCCCGCAACGTATAGACGTCCTTATCCCCTCGTCCCGAAAGGCAGAGGACGACGATGGCGCCGGGGTCGAGCTGTTCGACGATCGAGGGGAGGGCGGCGATGGCGTGGGCGCTCTCCAAGGCGGGGATGATGCCTTCGGTGCGGCAGAGGAGCTCGGTCGCGTCGAGGGCTTCCTGGTCGGTGACGGCCTGGTAATGGCCGCGGCCCGTGTCGGCGAAGTGGCAGTGTTCGGGCCCGACGCCGGGATAGTCGAGCCCCGCCGAGATGGAGTGCGCTTCCTGGATCTGGCCGTCCTCGTTCTGCAGGACGTACTCGCGCGCGCCGTGGAAGACGCCGATCTGGCCCATCGAGATCGTGGCGGCGTGGCGGCCCGTCTCGATGCCCTCGCCGGCGGCCTCGACGCCGAAGAACTGAACGTCCTCGTCGGCGTAGAAAGGCGCGAAGAGCCCCATGCTGTTCGAGCCGCCGCCCACGCACGCCGCGAGGGCGTCGGGCAGGCGCCCCTCCTTCTCTTCGAGCTGCGCGCGCGTCTCGCGCCCGATCACGCACTGGAAGTCGCGCACCATCATGGGGAAGGGATGCGGGCCGACGACCGATCCGATGATGTAGTGCGTGTCGTCGCAGCGCGCGAGCCAGTCGCGCAACGCCTCGTTGGTGGCGTCCTTGAGGGTGCGCGTGCCGCTGGAGACCGGGATGACGCGCGCGCCGAGCAGGTTCATGCGAAAGACGTTGAGTTCCTGGCGGCGAATGTCCTCTTCGCCCATGAAAACGTCGCATTCGAGGCCGAACAGGGCGGCGGCCGTGGCCGTGGCGACGCCGTGCTGGCCCGCGCCCGTTTCGGCGATGACGCGCGGCTTTCCGAGGCGTTTGGCCAGAAGTCCTTGCCCAAGGGTGTTGTTGATCTTGTGGGCGCCCGTGTGGCAGAGGTCCTCGCGCTTGAGATAGATCCGGGCGCGCCCGCCGCGCGTCGCTTCGCTCAGCCGAGACGCGTAGTAAAGCGGCGTGGGGCGGCCGCTGTAATCGCGGTTCAGGAGATCCAGCTCCTTGTGAAAGGTCGGGTCGTCGCGCAAGGCGAGGTACTCGCGTTCCAGGTCGAAGAGCGCCGTCATGAGGGTCTCGGGGACGAAACGCCCGCCGAACCGCCCGAAATGCCCCTGGGCGTCGGGACGTTGCGCTTCGGCTGCCGGCGCCGCGGTTGTTGCCGTCTGGCGGGGATGGGGATTGTCGCTTGCCATGCTTGTGTTTCCTTCCGAGAGAAGTCGGATACTCTGAATTGTGTGCGTTTTCCAAGGCCGATTGCAAGCCTTGTTTTTCCCCGACGGCCGCGGAGGGGACTGAGGCGCCGGCCAATGGCGGAAGCCCCCAGCTGCAGCGACTCCCCCCTCCTGAAGCCACGGCGCCGGCGCCCTGCTCTGCCCTTTCAAACGTCCATCCCAAGACGGCGGTTGCTCTGAGGAGAGGGGTTGGGGTAGAATGCCGGCGTGCACCCGAAGAGCAGGGCTTTCGGGATCAG
>DATKZW010000365.1:0-4427 GCA_035527775.1 Sumerlaeia bacterium
GCGGTAGCTTGCAGTCTATGGACGAGCTAGCCCGCACCGCTGCAGCCCTTGCACTGACCAAGACCAAAATCGATCACGCGACCCTGAAACCGATCTTCGACATTCGCAACAAGATCGTCCACGAGCTCGACATCAACTTAGACGGGGACCGGCGCAAGAGAAACCACAGGGGCCTGGAGGACATGAAGCGCTACACCAGGGCCCTCCTCGACATCGCCGAGGCCATTCTCTCCGAGGTCGATGAGAAACTCGCGGCGTCCAGAGCGGCTGCCTAGCAACTCGCTGCAGCTGAGCCGGCTGGCGTCCGGAAAAGGCAGGGTGCCTGGCCCGCCAGAATGCGCGAGAATGGATTGGCTGTTACCCGAGGTGCCGGGCAGCTGAGCTCGAGGCCATTCCCCGAAGGAAGCGATGCGAGCTGGGCGGTTGCGCCCCCGTGGCGCGTGAACCGAGCGGAGAGGGCAATGGAATCCTCTGTCGACCATTGAGCAGTCAAGGAGAGGAAGAGAGGAATGCGTGGAGATATCATTCTTGCGGTTTTTATTGCGTGCATAACCTGCTTTCCGCTTCTACTGCTCGTCTGTTGCTTTCCATCTCCCGGCTGAGAGTCAGGCGGCTCGACAGAGTTCGTTTCTCACGACAGAGGAAGCGAAAGCGGCCGCGGAGAGCTGTCTTCAGCGAACCTGCGGGTCATTGACAATCCGGTCTCGACGGGCCCTGCCCCGTTCAAAGGGGGCGCATCTCGCTTCCGCTCCCTTCGCCAAGCGCTCCGGCTTAGAAGCTCAGTGACGTATTCCTTTCCGGACAGGATTAACAGGATTTACAGGATGAATGGAAAAGCGCCTCAATCGTGTTGATCTTGTGCATCCTGTCTGATACCTTCCAGGAACCACCGTGCCCCGCGGCAGTGTCAAGAATCGTTCGCACTTTCCGCCTGGGACAATCCTTCGGAACTGGGTTTGGCGGTGGCTTCTTTCCCGCCTCCGCCGTAGCGGAGGCAAGATGGGCCCGTTCAGAGACCCAAATCAGGAAGAAGGAGGAGGAGGATGACTGAGAAGGCAGAAAAAGGAAGGCGCTCGGGGGCGTTGACGCGCCGGGAGTTCATGGGCCGGGCCGCTTCGGTCGCGGCAGGGGCGGGCGTGTTGGCCGTCTCGGCGGGTCGCGCCCCGGCGCAACAGGCCGGGGCCGCGGGCGAACGGATCGGCGTCGGCGTCATCGGCGTCGGCGGGCGCGGCGGCGCTCACCTCGCCATCCTGTCTCAAATGAAGAAGGACGGGGCGAATCTGGAGATCGTCGCCGTGTGCGACGTCTATCGCCCTCGCATGGAACGCGCGGCGAACGCCTACGGCGCGAAGGGCTATATGGACCATCGGGAACTCCTCGCCGATTCGAACGTCGACGCGGTGTGCATTGCGACTCCCGACCACCACCACGGCTATCAGGCCATCGACGCCGTGCAGGCGGGCAAGGACGTGTACTGCGAGAAGCCCGTGACGCATTGGCGGCAGTTCGAGCTGACCAAGCGCCTGGCGAAGGCGGTGAAGGAATCCGGGCGCGTCTTCCAGCTCGGGACGCAAGGCATGTCCGATTCGGCGTGGCGTCAGATGCGGAAGCTGGTCCAGGACGGCCTGATCGGCCAACCCGTCCACGCCGAATGCGGCTTCTTCCGCGTGGGCGACTGGGGAGAGCGCGGCATGCCCATCGAGGACCCCAACGCCAAACCGGGGCCGGACCTGGACTGGGAGGCTTTCCTGGGCGATCGTCCGAAACGCCCCTTCGACGCGAGCCGCTTCTTCCGCTGGCGCATGTACGAGGACTACGCCGGCGGCCCTTCCACGGATCTCTTCCCGCATTCCCTGACGCCCGTGCTCTCCATCCTGGGCGTCGGGATGCCGAGCGTGGCCGTCGCGACGGGGGGAAAGTTTCGCTACGAGGAGCGCGAGGTGCCCGACACGTTCAACCTCCTGATCGACTTCCCCGAGAAGGTCGCCGTCGCCGTGCTGGGGACCCAAGCCAACGATTATGCGGCCACGGGACAGCGCGGGTCCGGTCAGCGCGTCCCCGTGATCCGCGGGTGGGACGGCACGCTCACGATTGACAGAAAGGCGAACGAGATCGCGTTCACTCCCACCGAGGGCTCGAGCAAGAAACACCAGACTTTTCCCATCGAACACGCCGAGGACATGGTCATGTACTGGCAGAAGTTCCTCGAGTGCTGCCGCTCGCGCAACCCGGAGACGCTGAGCCCGATGGACCTGGCCTTCCGCGTGCAGACGGCGTTGCAGATGGGCATGCAGGGTCTTCGCGAAGGGAAAGTCGCCCGCTTCGACCCGGGGAAGGAAGAGATTGTTCTTTAGATTGGACTTCTCAGATCAGGCGGAGGGGGAGGGGCGCGGCCTCCTCGACGAGGAGGTCGGCGCCCTGCCATTCTGATAGGCGCTCCTAGCTTTTGGGAAGGAAGATCTTTCCTTTGGGCGCCTTGAGCATCCTTCGCAATTCCGCGAATATCTGGCTCGTCAGGTAGCGCAATCGGCGCTTCTTCTCGATCAGGTCGCCGGGCGAGACGCTGTCGTGAAGCTGCGTGTGAAAGCGCAGGGAGTTTCCCGTTCCTGACGGGCGGATGGTCACGTGATTCAGCCTGTCTTCGTCGAAGTAGAATCGGATCCCCTCGTCCGGCAACTGGAAATCGGAACTTGGCGGGTAGACGGCGTCGTACTTTCCGGTGCGGTAAATGCACGCGGATTTGACGGGCAATCCGGCGATCTCGAGGTCTCCGGCCAACGCGAGTTGGAAGCAACCCAGCGCTCGGCGCAGTACGGCTTTCTTCAGCCGGTCGCCTTCTATCCCCGGATACTCGCCGTCCATCGGGTCGGGTTCGTAGCCGTTTACGAACAGACCGATGGCGGGGTCTAGATAGATGTGGCGATCGATGAGTTCGAAGAGCGTAGTTCCATTCTCCTTCGCCCACGCCGCAAGCTCAGCGGTTAGGACGGCCGCGAACGTCCCGTCCTTGTCGCGCACGTGACCATTCTCGCCGAGGGAGTGTGGATCGGGAGGCGGCCCGCCCAAGATCGAGAAGCCGTTGCTTTGCTCCATCGCCGCGATGTTGATCGACCGGTTCCCCCCCTCCATGCCCAGGCACTCCTGAACGAAGGGATCGCACGTTAGCGGGTTGTCCGGATGTCGCCCTTCGACCAGTTTGAGATACTCGGCGCACCGGCCATGTTTGCCCTTCCAAATCTCGCGGGTTGCCGCGGCCAAAGCCGCGAAACCGACCCATGTCTTGACGACTCCTATCCCGTGCTTTGCGGCCAGCTTGGTTATGCAGTCCGAAGTGGTGTGGGAGAGGGCGATGAACTTCTTCTCGACGTCAGGAATCCTTCCGTGCCGCTCGATCTCCCTCTGGATGCGATACCAGATGATCAAGGCCCAAAGCTCGTCCGCCGGCAGGAGCGTCCAATCCCGGTCGTCATACATGAAGCGCTGTTCTTCGGGGACTTTGACAACGACGCCGCAACGATCCCCGTCGGGATCCGTTCCGATGAGAATGTCCATATCCTGGAACTTGGCGGAATACTCCTCCTTGAAGGCGTCGACGGCGATATAGGCCGCCCGGGGGTCTCCCGGGTCGGGCTGTTGCTCGAGGCCGGGAGCGCTTCGGAATGAAGGAAAGAGCCCGTTGCAGTCGTTCAGCCCTCGCTTCGTGACCGGCCAGATTCTCCTAAACCCGACTTCCTCCAGCAGTCTGGGCACGGCCACGTTTCCCGAACCATGGAAGGCGCAGAAGCCGATCTCCAGCGGCTTGGGCGCGCGGGCCTGTCGCTCCGCCAGATCTTCGGTCATGAGGAACCGTTTGACGTGCTCGCGATGCCTCTCATGCATATTGATGAGGTTGGCCTCCTTGCCCGCGTAATCAAATCCTTTCACCGGCGCGTCGCCGCCAAGGAAGTAGAGCCTCTCGTTGGGCGCGTCCTCGAACGAGCAGAGCATGATGTCGTCCGTTCGGGCTTTGCGGATGTAGTCGTTGTACATCGCTTCGCGCTCTTGCGGATCGAACTGCGACCCATTGGCGCAGGAGAGCTTGTATCCGTTGTAGCGGTAGTCGTTGTGACTGGCGGAAATGAGAATTCCGAGGTGAGCGCGGACCGCGGAATCCGGGATCGCGAACGTCACTTCGGGGTAAAGGCAGGGGGCGTCGAAGAAATAGACGGCATACCCACAAGCCAGAAACAGTTGCGCGATAGTGGCGGCGAAATCGAGGCCCCTCACGCGGCAGTCGTAGCCGATCACGATCTTCTTAAGATTCCTGTCCTTCCCGAATTTGGCGACGCCCGCCGAGGTCAACAGCAGCACGATGCTGTTGAAAGTGTTTGGCCCTTTCAGAATCGGCGCGTCCAGCCCCTTCTCTTTCAGTTGGACTATGGATTCCT
>DATKZW010000366.1:0-4820 GCA_035527775.1 Sumerlaeia bacterium
CACGATGAACGACGCGGCAACGATGGGCAGACTGAGCTGAACCGCAGTGACGAACATGGCGGACGTCCGCTCGACGAAAAAGGCCGCGAGGTCGCCGGGCAAACTGAGAAATCCCGGCGGCGCCAACTCAAAGGAACGAGCCAGGGCGCCGAAGAAGAAATGGTGAGCGTTGGTGAGAAAGAAAACCAGCAACGAGGCGAGAAACAACATCTGCGCCACGACCGGAATCTGCGTCGTCTGCGTCGGGTCGATCTTGCTTCCCAGCCCGAAGCCGATCTGTTCCCCCATCACTTGCCCGGCGAACTGAATCGCCCCGAAAAGAATCCGCCCGACCAGTCCGAAGGCTGCGCCGAGGGCGGCCTCCGGCAGCATCACGGCCGCGAACTGCGGAACCGTCGTGGGGAGCGCCGTCGCGTCGGGTGAAAGGAGGGGCGTGAAAACGAAAGCCACGGCGCACGCCAGAAGCAGGCGCACGCGCACGGGCGTATACCGATCGCCGAATATGGGCATGAGGGCAAAGAAAAAGAGAACTCGGACGAGAACGAGGACGAAGGTCAGAATGAGTTCGAAGGGGACGGAAAACATGATGCTCCTCCCGGTCTCAATCCGTCGCCGAAGCCACTCCGAGCCGCTCCCTCGGCCGCGCCGACCTACTCGAGGAGGGCGGGAATGCCGCCGTAAAGGTGCTCCGTGAACCGGAGAATCATGCTCAGCATCCACGAGAAAGTCAGGATCAAGGCAACCATGACGGCCAACATTTTGGGCACGAACACCAGCGTCTGCTCCTGGATCGACGTGACGGACTGAAAAACGGAGACGGCCACGCCGACAAGCAGGGCCGAAAGCAGGGCCGGCGTCGCCAGGAAAAGGGCGGTTCTGAAGGACTCCTGCATGATGTCGATAACGACTTCGATCTCCAAAGCCCCGATCTCCTTGCCGTTGGCGTCCTCCGCCGGCGCCGCTAGAAACTGCGCATGAGCGACCCGATGACAAGTCCCCATCCGTCGACGAGGACGAAAAGAAGCACCTTGAATGGAAGGGAAATAATGACGGGCGGAAGCATCATCATTCCCATCGAGAGAAGAATGCTGGCCACGACCATGTCGATGATCAGGAAGGGGACGAAGATGATGAAACCAATGATGAACGCCGTTTTCAGCTCGCTAATGAGAAAGGCCGGAATGAGAACGTGCGACGGGATGTCGGCTTTCTCACGAGGAGGCGAGAGCTTGGCCAACCTCACGAAAAGGGCCAGGTCCGACTTGCGGCAGTGAGAAAAAAGGAATTCGCGGATCGGCTCCGCGCCCGTTTCGTACGCCTCGCGGGGCGTCAGCCGCCCCGCGAAATAGGGTTGCAGCGCCTGGTTGTTCACCTCCCGAAACGTCGGGGCCATTACGAAAAACGTCAGGAAAAGGGCGAGGCCGAGAATCACCTGATTCGGGGGAACGACTTCCGTCCCTATCGCCCGCCGTACGAAACCCAAGACCACGACGATTCGCACGAAACACGTCAGCATCATCAGCAGCGCGGGCGCCAGGCTCAGCACGGTGAGCAGAGCCAGAATCTGCAACCCCACCGCGACCTGCTGGGGACCAGGCGGCGCCCCACCGCCGATCGTGAGCAAAACGCCCCCCGCCGGGGCAATAGGCGCGACGGGCTGCAACGGGAAAGGAGGCTGAGACCAGCCGGCGCTCGCGATGGAAAAAGCGAACGCGAGCCCCGCCGTCACGCCGGCGGCCATGCTTCCCCTGACCCTCATTGCCATGACGAACTCCCGACCGTCATTCCCGCCACGCCGAGCGCCAAAAAACCGCCGGTCCGGCGCCGGCCTGGTCACCATGGAAACAGGAGAACAAGAATCGTACCGATATGCGCAGATATGAGCCGAAGGGGGGGGAAGTCCCGAAGACGGTCTTCAGGATGACTCGGAGGGGGACTCGGCGATCCGCCGGTCGATGAAACGTCCCAACTGCTGGCCGAAAACGGATCGACGGCCTGACTCGTCCCCTTCAGGGGGTTGAGCCCAATCGCCTTCGACCTCGTGGATCTCGGTCAGGCATTCGATTGATTGCGGCGTGACGCCCAGCAGGAGCGTCTGCCCGCGAACGCGCACGAGCATCAGGCTGCGCCGCCCCCCGAGCATCTTCGTCGCCACCACGCGGATTGCGTCTGGACGCCCGGCCGCGGCCGCCGCCGAACGAGGGGCGAAGCGGCGGAAAAGGCAAGCGGCCAGCACAACGAGCGCGAGTACGAAAGCCAACGCGGCCAGCATCTTCAGAAGCAGCGCCCAGGGATTCGCGGCGCGGAATGCTCCCTCATTGCCCGAAGAACGCGGCTCCTCGGCGTAGAGGGCGCGAACGTCTTCATCGGTGCGAACCTGCGCCTCGGCTCGCGGCGGCGCCACGACGGCCGCCGTCGTCAGGAGCAGAAAGAGCAAGGCCCACCACCGCAACGTCAGTCGGACAAGAGGGAACATGCGCTATTTCACGATCCGTAAGATCTCAGACGACGGGGGGCGTTCCGACCCCGCCCCTGTGCGGGACACCGGGGAGGCGGGAAATCACGTCAGTTGCTGGAGGCGCTCCTTCGGGTCGATGACGTCGGTCAGTCGGACGCCGAATTTCTCGTTGACGACGACGACTTCGGCATAGGCCATGAGTTTGCCGTTGACGTAGACCTCGAATGGCTCGCCCACTTCTTTTTCGAGGGGGATCACCGAACCTTGTCCGAGCTGAAGCATTTCGTTGATCAGCATCTTGCGACGCCCGACTTCCACGGTCAGATCCAACGGCAGATCCAGCAGGAAATCGATGTCCAGTCCGCCCGCGGAGGTCTGCCTCGCTTCCGCCAAGGAGGAACCCATGGCGACCGCCGGAGCGGCGGCTTGGGCGCCGCTGACCTCATGCCTCGCCTGCCCCTCGGCGCCGCCCCCCGCGACGGCCTCCTCGAACGCGTCTTCCCAAGACGCGTCGTCCGAACCGCTCTCTTGTGCGGTCCCCCCGGGATTCAGTTCATCGGCCATGATCACTCACTCCCGCCTCGTTGGATAACCTCCGTTACGCAGATCGCCCGATTGCCGCGGGATGAACCGGCGCGGCCGCGCACCTTCAGCACTTGCCCAACGTACACCTTCAACGGATTGTCGCTCCGTTCATTCATCTGGATAATGTCGCCCGGGGCAAACTGAAGCACCTGACGGCCCGTAACCTTGGCCGTGCCAAGCTGGACCGTGAATTCCACCGGCGCGCTCCTCAGACACGTCTCGATCCGGTCCCGCCACGTGTTCTCGCTGGATAGATCCTCGCTCTGGTAGCTCGCTTTGAGTTTCTCTTTGAGCGGTTCGATCGTCGAGTGGGGCAGGCAGAAGTACATCTTCTCGCTAATGTCCTCAAAACTGAGCTCGATCTCGACGACCCATACGGCGTCGCTGGGAGGGACGATCGAGACGAACTGCGGGTTGATCTCATGGCGCACGGGCACGATGTCGATCTTCTGGACTGGCTTCCACCCCTCCTGGTAGTCCTTCAGGACAAGCTCGACGGTCGTTTTAATCAAGCGGGTTTCGATGGGAGTGAAATCCCGCCCTTCCATCTTGTAGTAGGACGCCCCTTTCCCGCCGAAAAAATTGTTAACCATCGTGAAAATCAGCTTGCCCTCCAGAACCACGAGGCCCGATCCTTTCAGTGGATCCATCCGGAAGATATGATAACTGGACGGAACCGCCTGGTTGCGCATGAACTCGCCGAATTTGCTCATCTCGGTGTTCAAAACGTTGACGTCGATCATGCGCTGCATGGCCGAACTGATCGACTGGCGGAACAGACGAGTGAAACGCTCGTGAACCATCTCTAAGGTGGGCAGACGGCCCCGAACGATGCGGTCTTGGTTCGTGAAGTCGTAGGCGGCGTAGGCGTCCCGCCTCGGGGGCCTATCAGTCTCCACCGGAATGTCGCCGCCCGTCAACCCCGACAATAGGGCATCGACCTCTTCCTGGGAAAGCACCTCTCCCATCTCTCGCTCCTCTTTGATCCGAAGTCCTGCAACGCTGGGCGATCACTGCCGCAGAGTCTGAAGCCAAAGAAAGCCAACCGCCACGGTTTTTCCCTTCCCCACGCTTGAGTCAACTCTCGCTTTTATCTCTTTCTCGAGCAGGAGCTTTCCTTCTGTGGACGTAATGTCGCCCTCCGACTTGCCGCCGAGCAGGATCAAGATGCTGCTGACCAATCGATGTTTCTGTCTCTCGATGATCGCCTTCGCTTCGGCGTTGGTGGCTTGCACCCAGATCCTCGCGTGCACCTTCAACCGGGGGTCCCTGGAGTTGAGGTTGGTCACGATGTCGGGGAGTTCGATCACCAGGTTCTCATCCTCCTGCGCCCCTGCTTGCTTGCCGTTGCCGCTGCTCGATTCGCCCCCACGCTTTTCCTTTGTCTTTCCTTCGCGGTCTTTCTCAGGCGCCTGCGAATAAGAGCCGGCCTGCTCGGCCTCCGCTTCCAGGGCGCCGATCGTTTCTTCCTCTGAGGAAACCGCTTTCTTGGCGCCCATGTTTCTGCCCAGGAAAACTCCGCCGACCACCCCGCCCGCGACCAAGAGCGTGACGACAGAAACGATCAGAATCAGTCGCCGCGTCGATTTTGGCGCGGGCGCCGCACTCCGGGCCGGACCGTCCCCTTCATGCTTTTCGTCGTCGCCCACGGTCCTCTTCCCTTCCGGGTTTCTTTTGTCGCGTCGCCGGAGTCGCCCCCGCCCTCGAGGATTGGGCGACGGCGCCACTCCGCCTCTTGAGCCCTGGAGTTCCGAGGACTCGCCAGGAATCCTCTTCC
>DATKZW010000367.1:0-2633 GCA_035527775.1 Sumerlaeia bacterium
CGGAGGGCGTTCTCTGTCTTAGGCCGACAAGCGCTCGACGCAGACGTAGTATGCCCCCCGCCTGTCGTTCTCATCATCGACGAACCACGCGTCCAACTGCGTGGCGCCGGTCTCGTTCAGCCTGACGTGGAACGCGACTTCCCGATCGCCTTCCCGAACGGGCGCCGTTTCCTCGTGATCGAAGATCCTCAAGGTGGCGCGCGTCGGGCTTATCGTGGCGCACTCGCCCGACTCGGGAGCGTAGATGTGCCGCCTCGCCTCTTCGGGGGAAACCGCCGCGTCGATGGGCAAATCGAGTTCCTCGGGCCAGCGCCGCAGCGAGAAGCGGTACTCCCCCGCCTGCTCGACCTCTACGGCCCATCTTCCCGTGCTCTTCTGCGCCTGCACAATGTGCGTCTGGTGCCAGGCCACGTCGCCCATCACGTCCATCGCGCAGAGGCGCGTCGGGTTCTCGGCGTCGTTGCCGAGACTGATCGGGCAGTACCGGTCCAGAGCAGGCGACACTTCGTCCCACCACGCCTCGTGCGCGGCGCGCAGCCGCGCGACCACGTCCGGATGCTCGTCGGCCACGTCGCGCCTTTGCCCCCGATCGGCCTGAATATCGTAGAGTTCCTGACCGTGGATCAGTCGCCAGCGCCTCGTCATGACGGCGTTCGTCCACTTCTCGGGCGGATTCGTATTCTGGCGGTACTGCACGAAGTGAGTGCGATCCGGGAGCTCCGTGCAGTCGCCGCCAAGAAGCGGGGCTGCGCTCCGGCCGTCGAAGGAAGCGTCCGCCGGCGCTTCGAGGCCGCACAAGTCGATCATCGTCGGCACAACGTCCACGTGCAGCACGAGGTCGGCGACGTCCTTGCCTCCCTGGACGCCGCCTCCCGGCCAGCGAATGAAGAAGGGAACGCGGTGACCGCCATCATAGTAGGACCCCTTCATCCCGCGCATTCCGGCATTATAGCCGCGCGTGACGTAGCCGCGTTCGTCGAGATTGCAGCCGCCCGAACTGCCGTTGTCGGTCATGAAGATGAGGATCGTGTCTTTCTCCAGACCGAGTTCTCGCAGTTTCGCCCGGAGGCGCCCGAAGTTCTCATCGATGTTCGCAATCATGCCGTAGAACGCGGGCTCCGGAATGTCCGGGTTGCCGGCATAAGGCCGCTTGTACTTCTCCGCGACGAGATAGGGGCTGTGCGGCGCGTTGGTCGCGATGTAGGCGAAAAACGGCTTGTCTTTGCCCTTCTCGATGAAGCGCATGGCCTCCTCGAACCAAATGTCCGTACAATACCCCGTGTGGGGCGCGGCTTTCCCGTTGTGGAAGTATGTGTCGTCGAAGTAGTTGTTCCCCCAGAAGTCGGGCGTCTGGCCAACGCCCCCTCCCTTGTGCGCCACGACGGTCTCAAAACCCCGATCCTGCGGGCGATAAGGGTAGTTGTCTCCGAGGTGCCATTTGCCGAACATGCCCGTGCGATAGCCGTTGTCGGCGAAGACGTTCGCCATGGTGACTTCGGTCTTGCGCAGGATGGACCGCCCCCAGCACGTTGCCCACGCCCCGTTTCGGATCGGGCGGCGTCCCGTCATGAGCGCGCCGCGCGTCGGCGTGCAGAGGGGCGAGACATGGAAGTCCGCGAACCGTACGGCCTCGTCGTGAAATGCGTCGATGTTGGGCGTCTGGATCCAGGGGTTCCCCGTACAGCCCAGGTCTCCGTACCCTTGGTCGTCGGTGAGAACGAGGATGACGTTCGGCTTCTTCATGAGGAGATCCTTTCTCTTGTCGGGCGGCGCGCCTTCACGCCGATGTCTGGGACGCCGCGGCATCGCTTCGCGAGTCGCTGGGCCGTTGGAAGCGAGGCCTCGCCTCATTCGCCGTACTGCTTCACGAAAGCGTCGCGCCGTTCTTGCGGCGTCAGCATGGGCGGCGCTTCGACGCGCGCGAGGCTCCCGCCTTTGGCGACTGACTCTTGAGCGCGGCGGCGGTACTCGTGAAGGAACGCCTCCTTGACCAGTTCGAAGCTCAGGAACTGCGGCGTCGCACGCTTCTCCGAATCCAGGACGAATCCCTTGCCCGCCTCCACAATCGCGGCGCCGTTCTCGTCGACGCCTTTGAAGGCGTTCGAGGCGCGGTAGGCCAGAAGAAGGTCCTCGAACGTTCTCAGGTGGGCGTCCGTTCGGTCGCGCCACCGGATCTCGACGCGCGTCGCGTCGGGGCTGAGCACGATGCAGCCGTCCGCCAACTCGGACTTGCGGGCGTCCGTTTGGAACTGCGCGTCGGTTTTGAAGTATGGAATGCGGATCTTCAGGTTCGCCGGCGGAGTATGGAAATCGCTCTGGATAGTCACATTCGCCCCTTCTTGCGAGAACCGCATGGCCGCCGATATCTTCCCCATGTCGGTCGGCGCGTTGCGGAACGAGAGTTCCTCGCCCGGAACCGCCCAGGCGGGCGAGACGGCCGGAAAGAGGTACAAGTCGCGCTCGCCGGGATCGAGACCGGCGCGTCCGCCGTGCTCGAGAACGAGCATGTTGCGGATCAGCAAGGCGATCTTCGCGGCCGCCCAGGCGTGAGGCGGAGGGCAATCCGGACTGACCGCGCGGTCGGTCCACGGTCGGACCAGGTTTTCGAAGCCCTCGTGCGTCGAGCCGCAATG